>JAGAKC010000021.1 GCA_017848155.1 Oscillospiraceae bacterium
AACGGAGTTTAAGGGCTACAACGGAAAGTCCCTTGCAAAGGACCTTATGGCAGGTCTTACGGTCGCAGCCGTGGCGCTTCCTCTGGCGCTGGCATTCGGTGTAAGCTCGGGTGCGGACGCTGCCGCAGGTATGATAACAGCCATCGTTGCAGGTATCGTCATCGCCATCCTCGGCGGTGCTTCCTATCAGATATCGGGACCCACGGGCGCTATGGCGGCGATTCTGCTGTCAGTTTCGGCGCAGTACGGCATCCCCGGTGTGCTTATGGCAGGCTTCATGTCGGGTGTCATCCTTATCATTGCGGCGCTGTGCAAGGTGGGAAAGCTGGTAAGCTATCTGCCCTCGCCTGTTATCACGGGATTTACCTCGGGCATTGCGATAATCATTGCCCTTGGTCAGATAGACAATTTCTTCGGCACAAAGTCGGTCGGCGAGAATGCCATTGCAAAGATCGCATCCTACTTCACGGGTGAGGGCAGCTTCTCGGTGAACTGGTGGGCAGTGATGTTCGGCGGACTTGTGATGCTGATAATGATAATCTATCCGAAGAAGTGGAACGGCGTGGTTCCGTCCTCGCTTGTGGGAATAATCGTTGCGCTTATCGTGAACATGGTATGCTTCCCCGAGCCTGTTGTGGCAGAGGTGGGAGCTATCCCCGGAAGCCTTGTTACGGAACAGAGCATCATCGTAAACGGCTTTGACTTCTCGAACATCACCAGCCTTATCGTACCTGTGTTTTCCGTAGCTGCGCTGGGCATGATAGAGAGCCTTCTCTGCGGCGCTTCGGCAGGAAAGATGAAGGGCGAGCGCCTTGACGCACAGCGTGAGCTTATCGCACAGGGCGTGGGTAACATGGTGATACCGCTGCTTGGCGGAGTTCCTGCGACGGCAGCTATCGCACGTACCTCGGTCGCAATAAAGTCGGGCGGTCAGACAAGGCTCGTCAGCATATTCCATTCGGTGGTGCTGATACTGTCGATGTTCCTGCTGGGCGGCGTTATGAGCCGTATTCCGCTTTCTGCGCTGGCAGGCGTGCTGATGGTCACTGCGTTCCGCATGAACGAGTGGCACTCCATAAAGAGCATCTTCGGAAAGAAGTTCAAGTCCTCCATCTCGCAGTACATACTTACTATGCTTGCGACGGTGGTGTTCGATCTTACGATAGCTATCGTTATCGGTGTGGTTGCGGCGATGCTGCTGTTCGTTGTGAAGAGCTGCGAGCTGAACGTCGTGACCAGCGATGTCGACGAGAGCCGTCTTAAGGGCAAGGTGAAGTCCCACCATCACGAGGAATTCAAGGTGGTGTACCTTTCGGGACCGCTTTTCTTCGGTACGCAGGAGAAGCTCATCTCCGCCCTGTCGGAGCTTAAGGGCGCAGGTCAGATAATCCTCTCCATGCGAGGTGTGCCTATGGCTGACGACATCTCCCTCGGCGAGCTTGAGGAGCTGTATAAGCAGTTCGGCGAGAACGGCACTCAGATATCCTTCTGCGGCGTGCAGTCGGCAGTGTCAGAAATGATGGACAGAGCAGGCTTCCGTGAGCGTATCGGCGAAGAGCATTTCTACTGGGACGCTGTGGCGGCGATAAAGGCGCTTGAGAACAGGCAGGAGAGCGTGTGATATTACACTTTGGCGGCAGATATGATCTGCCGCTTTTTTCGTGTCAGGTGCAAAACTGGTAGCGGAAATGTCGAGATTAGCACATTCGGGCAACGGAAAAGCTATTGACTATACAGAGAGCACAGTTATATAATCATAGTAGCAGCTTTGCTATGGGTATTATACAAAATAAATACAGCAATGCATTGATGATATCCGCAGAAACTGTAATTGGAGGGACTTTTATGAAACAGAAGATCAAACGGATCTTATCGGCACTTCTGGTGCTGGCGATCATTGCCGTCACACCGATCGGAGATTTTGTAGGTATAGGTGTTTACGGCAGGAGCGGCGCAAGCGCTATGGCGTGGGCAACTCCCGCTGAATAAAAACGGACAGCTCTCCCGAAAACGGGAGGGCTGTTTTGTTGACAAAAAAGCACATATGTGGTACAATTAAGATAATAAAGTATTTGTCGGACGGTGATCGAAAATGATATACACAGTTACATTCAATCCTGCGCTCGATCTTGTGGTAAGCTCTGACGGGGTCAGCCTCGGCGGAATAAACAAGCTCTACGGTGAGCAGATATTTATAGGCGGCAAGGGTATCAATGTATCACTGGTGCTCTCGCAGCTGGGAGTGCGCTCAAAGGCGCTTGGCTTCGTGGCAGGCTTCACGGGCGAGTACATTGAGCGTGGCCTGTCTGAAAAGGGGATAGAGTGCGATTTCGTCCGCCTTGAAAACGGTTTTACACGCATCAACATGAAGCTGAAGGCAGAGCAGGAGACCGAATTCAACGGGCAGGGTCCTGACATAAGCGCCGCAGCGCTTTCGGAGCTGCTTTCAAAGCTCTCGGAGCTTCGGGACGGAGATACGGTGGTGCTTGCGGGAAGTATTCCACGCTCGCTGCCGCAGGACGTTTACGAGCAGATACTTGCGAAGCTGTCAGACAGGCAGGTGCGTGCGGTGGTGGACGCAACAGGTCAGCTGCTGCTTAATGTGCTGAAATACCGTCCGTTTCTGATAAAGCCTAACCATCTGGAGCTTTCGGAGATGCTGGGCGCACCCACTGCTACGGTGGAGGAGATAGCTGCATGTGCGGCACGGCTCCAGGAGCTGGGCGCACGAAACGTGCTGGTGTCAAGGGCAGGCGACGGCGCAGTGCTGCTTACGGAAAACGGTGAGCTTTTCACGAGCGGTGTGTGCCACGGCGAGGTGAAAAACTCGGTCGGCGCAGGCGACAGCATGGTCGCAGGCTTCGTTGCAGGCTTCGAAAACGGCTTTGAGCATGCGCTGAAGCTGGGCACGGCATGCGGCGGTGCGACCGCATTTTCAGACGGATTATGTGAAAGAGATGAGGTGTACAGGCTCCTTTCGGAGCTATAGGAAATAACGGAGGTGGGCAGATGAAGATCATACAGGGCAAGGGCGTTTCGGGCGGTATCGCATTTGGCAGGATAAGGCTTTACAGACGTGCTGACATCAGCGTGAATCAGCTTCGTATAGATGACCCTGATGAGGAGCTGCGCCGCTTCGACGCTGCAAAGCAGCAGGCTCTGCAGCAGCTGGACAGGCTGTATGAGCGTGCTCTTACAGAGGTCGGCGAGGAGAATGCACAGATCTTCGATGTTCACCGTATGCTGCTGGACGACCCTGACTACAACGACAGCGTCGAGGGCACCATAAGAAGTCTTTTTGTCAATGCGGAGTACGCAGTTTCGGTCGCATCCGATGATTTTTCGGAGATGTTTGCCGCAATGGAGGACGAATACATGCGTGAGCGCTCCGCTGATGTGCGTGATGTTTCACGCAGGATAATGCGTTGTCTGCTGGACCTGTCCGAGGACGCCGATGACGACAGCTGCGGCGGGTCTGTGATATGTGCGGATGATCTTTCGCCATCCGAAACGGTGCAGCTGGGACGTGAAACGGTGCTTGCTTTCTGTACTGCGCAGGGGTCGGCAAACTCCCACACCGCCATACTTGCAAGGACCATGAACATCCCTGCCGTAACGGGTATAGGTGAGGAGTTCTTTTACCTCAAAGGCGGCGAGGAGGTCATCGTTGACGGCGCTTCGGGTACGCTGTACATCGACCCTGATCTCAGGACAAAAAAGGAGATGCTGAGAAAGCGTGCGGCGGAGATGAAGCGCAGGGAGAGCCTTATGACGTTGCGTGGCATGGACAACGTCACAAAGGACGGTCGGCGTGTGAACGTGCTTGCGAATGTTGCAGGACTCCAGGACGTCAGCGCCGCTATAGACAATGACTGCGGCGGAATAGGTCTTTTCCGAAGCGAGTTCATGTACCTTGAAAGCAGCGACTATCCCACGGAGGAATATCAGTTCAGGATATACAAGCGTGTACTGGAGAGCATGAAGGGAAAGCGTGTGATAATACGTACTCTCGATATAGCTGCGGACAAGCAGACGGAGCTTTTCGGCTCCGACCGCAGGGATAATCCTGCGCTGGGCTTCAGGGCGATAAGGGTCTGCCTTAATCGCCCCGACATCTTCAGGACGCAGCTTCGTGCGCTGATGCGTGCGTCGGTGTACGGCAGTCTTGGCATAATGTTCCCGATGATAATCTCGGTGGAGGAGATACGGGAAACAAAGGCGCTGCTTGCGCAGGTGAGAGAGGAGCTGAAAGCAGAGGGCATACCTTACCGTGACGATGTGGAGATAGGCATAATGATCGAAACTCCTGCGGCGGTAATGATAAGCGACCTGCTTGCGAAAGAGGTGGACTTTTTCAGCATCGGCTCGAACGACCTTACGCAGTACACTCTTGCCGCAGACAGACTTAATCCCGAGTTCGACAGCCATTCCTACGTGCACCACAAGGCGCTGCTGAGAATGATAAAGATGACGGCGGATAATGCCCACAAGGAGGGCGCATGGGTAGGCATATGCGGTGAGCTCGGCGGTGATACCACGCTTACCGGGCTGTTCATTGCTATGGGCGTGGACGAGTTTTCTGTGTCTCCTTCGCAGATACTTCCGCTGCGTGAGAGGATACTCGGACTTGATATGAGCGGCGGCGAAAAGGTGCTCGCCACAACACTCAACGGATAACATAGAAGCGCTCCGATGCGGTAAAACATCGGAGCGCTTTTTTATGGGAGGTTATGAAGTTATCTTATGCCGTATTTTTCGATGATATAGTCCATGTCCTTGTCGCCCCTGCCCGACAGGCAGATAAGCACGGAGCCTCTGCCCATCTTCTGTGCAAGCTGAATAGCGTATGCCACTGCGTGGGAGCTTTCGATGGCAGGGATGATGCCCTCCATGCGTGAGAGCTTGAAGAATGCGTCGATGGTGTCATCGTCGTTTATCACATCGTACTGCACCCTGCCAATGTCGTGCAGGAATGCGTGCTCGGGTCCCGAGGACGGGTAGTCAAGTCCGCTTGCCACCGAGTAAACAGGCGCAGGGTCGCCGTTCTCGTCCTTCAGCATGATGCTGTTGAAGCCGTGCATTATGCCCTCCGTGCCGTATTTCAGGCTTGCGGCGTGGTCGCCGAGGGCGGTGCCCCTGCCGAGCGGCTCTACTCCGTATATCTTCACGGGGTCGTTGAGGAAGCCTGAAAACATGCCCATGGCATTGGAGCCGCCGCCTACGCATGCCACCACTGCGTCAGGAAGCTCGCCCGTCATTTCAAGGAACTGCTCCCTTGCTTCGATGCCGACAACGCTCTGGAAGTCACGCACCATCATCGGGAAAGGATGAGGACCTACCACCGAGCCGATGCAGTATATCGCATCCCTGTACTCCTTCGTGTAGGCTTCAAATGCCGCATCCACAGCCTCCTTAAGGGTCTGCAGCCCGTGTGTGACCTCGATGACGTTTGCACCGAGTATCTTCATGCGTGCAACGTTCGGAGCCTGCTTCTGTATATCCACCTTACCCATGTAGATGTCACATTCAAGTCCGAAATATGCCGCAGCTGTCGCAAGCGCTACGCCGTGCTGACCTGCGCCTGTTTCGGCGATGACCTTTTTCTTGCCCATATACTTTGCAAGCAGCGCCTCGCCCATGCAGTGATTCAGCTTATGAGCACCCGTGTGGTTAAGGTCCTCACGCTTTGCGTAGAGCTGCACGTTGCCTAAGCTGCCCGAGAGCCTTTCAAGATAGGATATGGGAGTGGGACGCCCCTGAAACTCCCTGCGTATCCTGCGAAGCTCGCCGATGAATTTGCTGGACTTTGCGATGGTGAAGTAAGCCTCGTTTATCTCCGCCATAGCCTTTTTCAGGTCATCGGGGATATAGCAGCCGCCGTATCTTCCGTAGTAGCCGTCGTTGTCGGGGTAGTTCTTAAGGTATGTGTCAAATTCTATCTCATTGTATCTCATGGTAATATTCCTCCGTTAGTCGTGTTATCGTATGGTCTTTTCAATGTCAGTACGAGCCACGCCATCGCTTCGATAAAATGAACCTCGTGTTTTCCTCCGCAGTTTATGTCAGTCTGTCAGACGCAGAAAGCCCCTGACAGACAGGGACTACCTGTCTGTCAGGGGCGAATAGACTATCCGCGGTGCCACCCTGATTCACAGCCATGACGCTGTGCACTTAGCGGGATACCTGCATATCCCCGGCAACTTACGTATGCCATCACGTCGCAGAATACTCTGTCGGGATGTTGTATCCACAGCACCCGTACATTTGACTGCGCCCTCGGCGGTCCATTTGCCGTATCGTTTCTTACCTGACTCTCAGCAGCGCAGGCTCTCTGTAAAGGCGTTTACGACTTTATCTCCGCTTCAACGGTTTCGTTTATTTTTTTATTATTTTAGCACTCTCTTTCCCGTTTGTCAAGTGCTTTTTTAAAAAAATTTTGCCCGATGTTTACCTTTTTTTGCCTTGACAAAACAGGTGACTTCTGATACAATGATGTAAAACATATGTTTCAGAAAGGGAAGAACTATGCCTCCGAAGCCAAAATTCACAAGACAACAGATCATTGATGCGGCGCTTGAAATAGCCGCTGAAAGGGGAATAAGGGCGCTTACGTCAAGGGAGCTGGGTGCTGCCCTCGGAAGCTCTGCAAGACCCATATTCACTGTTTTTAAAAATATGGAAGAGGTACTGCGCGAGGTGCGCAATGCCGCCCTTGCACGCTTTGCAGAATACGCAAAGAAAGCAGAGCACTTCAAGCCTGTTTTCAAGCAGATGGGGCTTCAGATGATAATGTTTGCGGCGGAGCAGCCGAAGCTGTATCGCCTGCTTTACATGAGCGAAAAGCCCGAAGCAACTACCTTTGACGATGTTTTCAGAAACCTCGGCGAGGTGGCTGTACAGTGCGTGGAGGTGATACAGCAGGACTACCAGCTGTCCTATGACGACGCAATGCTGCTTTTCAGACATTCCTGGATATACACCTATGGCGTGGGAGCGCTCATCGCAACAGGCATGTGCCGCTTTTCACAGGAGGATGTACAGGACATGCTGAGCCGTGAATTCGTATCAATGCTGACGCTCATAAAATCGGGAAGAGCCAATACCTGCACCACTATCCCAAAAGAAGAAAACTGATCATCTTTCTGCCCCTGTCTTGACAGGGGGCGGTTTTGTGTGATATAATAAACCAAATGATGTAAATTATACGATGCAAAACAAACGATATTGAAAACAACAGGAGGTAGCTTATGGAATTACTTAAGGAAAACGAGCGCGGCGCAAATAAGGCTGCGGCTAAGGTGATGCGTATAACGGTGCTGGTGTTTGCGCTGGTGCTGATACTGGATATCGCAGGTATCTTTATAATACCGCTCGGTGTCATGATAGCGGCTTATATTATCGGCACAGTGCTGCTTTTCGTGCCGACATTTATAGTAAATATCGCAAAGAGAAATGACGGCTGGGTGAAGTATGTCATAGTGATATGCGCAGTGCTCTTTACCGTTGACGTTGCGGTGACGCTGTCCTATCACTCGATACTGCTTTTCGTTTATCCCATCGCCATTGCGAGCCTTTATTTTTCGGGAAAGCTGAATATCATCGCATCGGTGCTGACCATCGTCGGAGTGTCCGCAGGTCAGCTGGGCGCATTTTATCTGAACTATGTCCCCGATGACAATTTCGTGGAGCTGAGCGACGTGCTTATATTCGGTATACTGCCCCGTGCGATGATACTGTTTGCGGTGTCTGCGATATTCACGATGCTGTGCAAGCGCACCGCTTCCATGCTCGGAAATCTCATGGGTGCGGAGCAGCAGCGCATAATGCGTGAAAAGTCGCTGGAGGTATCTGAAAAGCTGCTTGATACCGTGACGGAGCTTGACAGGATATCCGCAGCCGCCGCCGAGGCTGACCGCAGCATCGCAGAGGAATCCTCGGGCATCATGCGTGACAGCGAGGCTAATTTCGAGCACATCAAGGCTGTCGAGGAAAACATGAGCCTGATATCAAAGAGCCTCAACGACCTTACAGATATGAGCCGCAGCATTTCGGAGCTGACGCTGCATTCGGAAAAGATAACCGCCGACAACGACAGGAATATGCTGAGGGCAGGAGAAAGCATGGACGAGATATGCAGGGGCACCGACGAGAGCAAGGAGATGATACTGCGCCTGTCAGACCAGTCCGAGCAGATAGTGCGCATCGCAAAGGTGATAACCGATATCTCCATGCAGACGAATATCCTTGCGATAAACGCATCCATCGAGGCTTCCCGTGCGGGCGAATCGGGCAAGGGCTTCTCGGTGGTTGCGTCGGAGATAAAGAAGCTGTCCGAGCAGACAAAGACCGCAGCCGCAGAGATAGGCGATATCATCGGTCAGGTGACCTGCAACATCGGGGGCGCCGTGGCGGCGATGGAGAAGAATGCGGAGCTTACCCGTGATGGTATGAGCTGCATGGAGCGGATGAAGCTGTCTGCGGAGCAGATAAGCAGCTCCAACAGCGAGATATCGCAGCATATCGCAGACATGGACAGCGTTATAGGCAGCGTTGCGGAGAATGGCAGGATCGTATCGAAGAAGCTGGTCAGCGTGAGCGGAAATATCGAAAACAACTGCGGCGCTGTACAGCAGATGGCTGCCGCAACGG
>JAGAKC010000206.1 GCA_017848155.1 Oscillospiraceae bacterium
GATGCAGCCAGCTGCTTATCCGCACCTGCGCCCGCAGCTATGCAGCCTGCACGGCAGCAAAGGTCGAGAAGCGCACCCGTTTTCATCCTGTACATCTCAAGTATGATATTCTCGGGCAGCTGCTTTCCCTCGTTTTCAGTGTCTATCACCTGACCGCCTATCATGCCGAATATCCCTGCACGCTCATTCAGCAGCGCAGTTATCTTCAGCGCAGCCATCGGGTCGATAAGTCCCTTTATGCCTGCCTGTGCGATTATCTGCGACGGCAGCATCGCAAGTGCGTCGCCTGCAAGCAGCGCATTCGCCTCGCCGTATACCTTGTGGCAGCTGGGTCTGCCCCTGCGCATGTCGTCATCGTCCATGCAGGGCAGGTCGTCGTGTATCAGCGAAAAGGTGTGCAGCATCTCCACCGCACATGCCACGGGAAGCGCCGTTTCAGGCTCTCCACCGCATACACGGCAGAATTCCATCACCAGCGCAGGCCGTATACGCTTTCCGCCTGCGGTAAGGCTGTGCCGTGCCGCCTTTATCACATTCTTCTGCAGACACTCCGTTTCGGGCAGATATTTGTCAAATGCCGCCTCGGTAAGCTCTGCGTAATATTCAAGTCTGTCCTTTACCATCTGCCGCCTCATTCTGCGGCTTCCAGCCGCTCGATAGTAAGCTTTGCTTCACCTATATATTCCTTGCACTGCTTTACAAGACCCACAGCCTCCGTATACAGCTTCATCGACTGCTCCAGCGGCAGCTCGCCGCTCATCTGCTCGGATATCTCCGAGAGCCGTGCCATTGATTTTTCAAGCTCCATATATATTATTCCTTTTCGGTCTTTTCTACTTTTGCCGATATCCTGCCCTTTGAAAGGCGCACCTCGATATCGTCGCCCGTTCTGAGCGCCGCCGCATCAGTGACCACCCTGCCGCCGTGATATGTCACGGAATATCCGCGCACCAGCACTCCCATAGGATTCAGCGCCGAGATGAGCTCTGCGCTCTTTTCGATGCTACGCTCCGCATTTTCGAGCTTTGCATGGATGCTGCCGCTTATCCTCTGCGACAGCGACTCCAGCCGCTGCTGTGCCGAAGCTATCTTATTCTGCGGCGACAGCGCCTTTACAAGCTCGCTGCGGTAATTAAGGTCGTTTTCATAGTCTGCGATGCATCTTCTGATGCGGCTCTTAAGCGCCTGCTCCGTACCCGTCAGCGCCGCCAGCAGCACCGAAGCATCGGGCACCGCAAGCTCTGCCGCAGCCGAGGGTGTGGGCGCCCTCATATCCGCCGCCATATCTGCGATGGTGAAGTCAGTTTCATGTCCCACTGCGGATATCGTGGGGATAGCGCTGTTATAAACTGCCCGTGCGACTATCTCGGTATTGAATGCCGCAAGGTCCTCCGACGAGCCGCCGCCGCGCCCGAATATTATCGTATCCGCACCCGTGTCCTGCGCCCTTTCAAGCGCAGCCGCCACCGACTGCGGCGCAGTAGCTCCCTGCACCTGCGCAGGCACTATCACCAGCGTCGCCACGGGGTATCTTCGTGAGATGATGTTTATAACATCCTGCAGTGCCGCACCTCCTGCCGAGGTGACCACCGCTATCTTTTTCGGAAACTGCGGTATTGGTCGGTGCTGCGAGAAAAGTCCCTCCCCGAGAAGCCGCTTCTTCAGCTCCTCAAGGGCAGCCGCCTGCTCGCCTGCGCCGTCCTGCTCCATAAAGGAGCAGTTTATCTGATACACGCCCGACGGCTCATACACCGTTATGGCGCCGTGGCACACGACCAGTGCGCCGTTTTCAGGCTCAAACGAAAGCTCCGACGCATTTCCTGCGAACATCACCGCCTTTAGCTGGGTCTGCTCATCCTTTAATGTGAAGTACAGATGTCCCGTCTTATAGTGCCGTGTGAAGTTCGATATCTCGCCCCTTACCGAAACGCTTGCAAGCCGCCTGTCGCCCTTTATCAGCATCGACACGACACGGTTCACCTGCGAAACGGTAACTACGGGCGGTCTATTCCTTATCTCCATCAAGATCTCCGAGATATGCGTTCAGCACGCCGTTTATGAAGCTGCTGTCCTGCTTGTAGGAGTACTTCTTCGCAAGCTCCACCGCCTCGTTTATCGCAGCGGCATTGGGCACACGGTCACAGTACTTCATCTCATACACGGCGATCTCCATGATGACCATATTGATCTTTGCGATCCTTGCAACGGAACGTGTGGTACTGTACTTTGCGATGATGCCCTTAAGCTCCTCCTCGTGTGCAAGGACTCCGTTCACTATCTCGTCCGTTTCCTCATTTTTAACAAGCCCGAACGCTTCTTCATTAAGTGCGCAGATCTCCTCAGCACTTACCCCGAACAGGGTCTGATACAGTATGATGAATGCGCCCTCGCGCACCTCTCGTCTTGTAAGCTTTTCTTCCATGTCGTCTGTCCTTTACTGTTTAAATTTGATACCTGCAACGTTTACGTCAACACGTGTAACGGTGAAGCCTGTCATGCTCTGCACGGCGGATTTCACGCTCTTCTGAACGCTTTCCGCAACGTTTACGGCATTGAAGCCGTCCAGCACCACGATGTCAAGCGCAAGGGACACCGACTCTCCGTTGAGCCTGCACCTTACAGCGCCGAACATCTTTGTCTTTGCGGACGCAGGCGCAAGCTGCTGACCGACAGCGTCCACGCCGTCTATCTCTGTGGCTGCGACCTCTGCTATCTTAAGGATAACGCTGTCGGACACCTTTATGCTGCCGACGGGACGAGTATTCTTCGTTTCCATAACATTCCCTCCGAATCGTTTTTTACAGGCATGATACTCCCGTAAACATATTTATTCTATTTTAGTATACCACATTTTTTACGATTGTACAAGTGCTTTTTTAAAACAATTGCGCTTCTTTTTTTGTTCTATATCGGACATGCCGCACATAAACTGTACAAACGAAAGCGAGGGACAGAAAAATGATAGCCGTAAAAAACACCGTAATACCGCTCAAAGCCGCCGAAAGGCTGATACAGCTGCCGTATGCCGCACGGGACAGCCTGTCCGAGATAAGGCTGCGTGCAGGCAGACGTGCCGCTGCGGTCACAGCCGACGGGCGCAGCTACCCCTGCTCCGAAAGGCTGACCGCCGCCGACATAAACGACTGCTTTCAGGAGCTTTGCCGCTACTCCGTGCACAGCTTTTCACGGGAGATAGCCGAGGGGTACATAACTCTCCCGGGCGGTCACAGGGCAGGCTTCTGCGGCACGGCGGTGATAAAGGACGGCAGGCTCGAAACGCTGCGTGATATCTCGTCGATAGACCTGCGGCTCGCACGGGAGGTGCACGGCTGTGCGGCGGAGCTTCACCGTGCGGCTTTTTCGGGCGGCGCAGTGTCGCTGCTGCTGTGCGGAAGGCCGATGTCGGGAAAGACGACTCTGCTGCGTGACCTTGCACGTATACTCGGGACGAGCCGCCGTGTGGCGCTCATAGACAGCCGCAGCGAGCTTGCCGCAGCTCACGGAGGAGCTCCGATGCTGGACGTGGGAGAAAATACCGACGTGCTTAGCGGCTACCCGAAGCGTGAGGGGATAATGACCGCACTGCGGGTGCTCTCTCCCGAGTACATCATCTGCGACGAGATAGGCGGCGACGCTGACGCAGTGGCAGAGTGCATGCACTGTGGCGTGAAGCTGATAGCGACGGCTCACGGGGGCAGCATGGACGAGCTGCGCCGACGACCCGATACGGCAAGGCTGCTGCCGATGTTTGATGCGGCGGCTGTGATAGCCGAAAAGGGACGGCTGCTGGACCTGCGCTTTTCGGGAGGTAACGGGATATGAGGCTGTTTCTTGCGGCGGCGGTATTCGGACTTTGCACATTCTACGGGTTTTCCGCAAGCGGCGACCTCAAAAAGCGTGTGCAGCTGCTGTCGGAGCTTTCACAGATGACCGCAGGGATGGCGCTGGAGATAGGCTACACCGCACCCACGCTGGACGAGCTTGCACAGGGGTGCAGGGGCGCCTTTGCGCAGCTTCTGCGGCAGGAGCTTTCCGAGACAGATGACGTCCACGCAGCATGGAGCGCCGCCACGAAGCGCCTTTCGTGGTACGGCTTCTGCGGCGATGAGGAAGCGGAGCTGCTTTTGAAGATGGGTGCAGGACTCGGTACGAGCGATGCGGAGGGGCAGTTAAGCATGCTGTCCATGTACCGTGAGCAGCTGTCGCAGCTGAAAGCGGACGCAGAGGAGCGCTTCCGTGTAAAGGGAAAGCTGATGCGCTCGGTGGGGACGCTGCTGGGCGCAGGTATCGCTGTTCTTATCGTGTGAGGTGACGGATGGAGCTTGATCTGATATTCAAGATAGCAGCAGTGGGAATGATCGTTGCGGTGCTTAATCTTATCCTGAAAAAGACCGACCACGATGAGCAGGCCATGATGATGACGGTGGCAGGACTTGTGATAGTGCTGATGATGCTGATACCTGCGATAGATGAGCTGTTTCAGACGATAAAGAACGTATTCGGACTATGGTGACGGTATGGATATTACGGCGATAGCAGGCATCGGTATAATATCGGCGGTACTCTGCATGATAGTGCGGCAGTACAGGCCTGAAATGGCTGTGGGAGTGAGCATCTGCTGCGGAGCGCTGCTGCTTGCGGCGGCGCTCACGATGATAGCACCCTCGGTGGATGCGATAGCGGAGCTTACACGGTCGGCAGGTCTTGACAGCAGCTGGGCAGGAGCGCTCCTGAAGGCACTGGGCGTGTGCTACATCACGCAGCTTTCAGCGGACTGCTGCCGTGACGCAGGCGAGAGCGCCGTCGCAACAAAGATAGAGCTTGCGGGAAAGGCGGCGATAGTTGCGGTGTCGCTGCCCGTATTCACGGAGCTTGCGAGGCTCGTTACAGGACTTATCAGCCTATAAAACAGACGGGGACAACAAAATGCAGACGTTTATCATGAGAGCTGCCGCTGTGCTGCTGTGTGCGGCGGTGTTTATACTGCTTCCGCTCAAAGCAGCGGCACAGGACGGCTACGACTACGGCAGAGAGGCGCTGGAGGACGCAGTGCCGCCCGAGGCGGCGGCGGTGCTGGACGGAAAGGGCATCGACCCTGACAGCAGCGGTGCGGAGGACCTTTCATTCGGCGGTGCTGTAGCGTATCTGTGGGAGCTTGTATGCGAAAGGACAGCAGCACCGCTGCGGCTGCTTTTATCGCTGTGCGGAGTGATACTTCTCTGTGCGGTGACAGGTGCGGCGGCGGACAACGGTCAGGACAGCACGGTAAAGCTGTTTTCGGCGGTGGGAGTGCTTGCAGGCTCGGGCATGACCGCAGCGGC
>JAGAKC010000207.1 GCA_017848155.1 Oscillospiraceae bacterium
CAGCAGCTCCGAAAAGCCTTTCAGCTTCTCCGCAAGCGCCAGCACAGGATATACCACCGCCGCAAACAGCACCAGTGCCAGCACTGCCGCCGTCCACATGTCAGTGACCTGCATCATCACCACAGGCGACAGGAATGCCGCCGCATGAAGCAGCTTACGGAATACGTCCTTATTCGGCTTGAATATCAGTTTTGCGGTCAGCAGCAATGCAGCCGCAGGAAGTATAAACAGCAGGTACTTTCCGAAGCACAACGCAGTTTCTGTGAGAAGTCCGCTGTCGATGAAGAAGCCACGGTAATTCAGCACTATCATCACAGCGCCCAGTATCGTCAGCACTGCGCCTGTCACAAGTCCCACGGTGCGGTTATTGACACGGTTTGCGAATCTCGCCGATACCAGCGAGAATACCGTAGCCGTCACAGCGCAGATGACAAGAGCTTCAAGGCGCTGCGTAACTATCTCGGGGTGTATCAGGATATGCGCCACGGAAGCTATCAGCGCGGTAAAGGTCATGATGAAGGTACTTGTACCCACCGCCGTTTTAAGCTCCATACCGAGGAATGCAGTGAATACCACCAGCATCATCATGCCGCCGCCTGTGCCCACAAAGCCTGCGCCGAAGCCGATGGTAAGTCCGAAGAAGAGCGACACAGCTATTCCCTTTATATCCAGCTTTTCGCCCTTCTGTGCGGCGTCCTTGCGTGTGGAACCAGGCTTTACAAGGAAGCGTATTCCGATACAGAATGTCAGTATCAGTGTGAAGCCGCCCAGCACCACGTTTCCTGCCGCCCATGCCGCCCAGCTGCCGAGAGTGCACATGGCAAGTATGCATGCCATCATTATCCATCCTCGTTTAAGGTCGATGTTCTTGTGACGGATATACACGCCTGCGGTCACGGCTGACCCCAGTACATCAGACGCCAGAGCTATTGCAGTTGCCTGATATGCGCCCGTATCTCCCGAAAACGAGGGACACATTACGATAAGTATCGGAACCATTACTGTCGCTGCGGAAAGTCCCGCAAGTCCTGTGCCTATTCCTGCCAGTGCGGAGGAAAGTATGAACCAGAAATAATCCATCCGTATCAGCCCTCTCCCCACTGTGTATCCAGCCAGTTTATCCTGCCACGTACAAAGCTCACGATATCCTTTGCGGAGTCGATGCGCCAGCTTTCATTTCCAAGATCGCTCTCCAGAGTCTGCGCCGTTGCAAGCACTTCTTTCAGCGTCTGCGTAAGTACGCCGCTGTCTGTAAGCCTTGCCCACTTCTCTTTCAGCATATCCCTGAACCAGTCAGCCTTCATGATGACCGTCAGCCATGCGTTGGTGCGGTCGTACATGTCGTGTACGGGGCGCTGGAATGCGCCTGCGTAATACCTGCCGTGAGTTTCCTCGCTGTATGCCCAGTTGAAGTCCCACGGTGCAAGGAATGTCAGCTTTTCGTAATCACTGTCCTTGCTGAAATCCACTGCCATGAAGAAGCTGCCTGCGCCCACGTCATAGTTATGCACAAGCTCCTGAAGTATCATGGTGTTCACAACGGAATCAAGGTCCATCACCGCCGCAACGGCCTCTTTGGGTGTGGAATATACTCCCTCCGCCGAAACAATGTCATAATTCTTGTCAAACATCAGCAGCTTTCCATTCTCCACCGCTTCGTACATTATCCGGAACACTCCGTCGATGTACTTTGCGATGAAGTCACGCTGTGCGTCGTTGTTGATATCGCTCTTTATCGAATAATCGTCCACGGAGAATACCTGCGTGGTGCCTGCGAAATCGGTAAACTCCGTTTCGTCGTAGTCAAGTGTGAAGAATGGGTCCTCGTCCTCGTTTGCATAGTTGTCAAGCTCCACGAAATAGCCGATATCCGTGCTATTCTCGTCCTTTGACGGCTCGTAAACGTCTACCCTGCCCTTTGTTGCCTGATTCTGCTCGCAAAGCAGGTACAGTCCAAGGCAGCGCCCGTTCATGTACAGATTCACATATGTACAGTCGGAGCTGTAGTACCTGCCCTCAAAAATAGTTTCGGCAAGAGAGAAGCCCATGAAATCAGGTATCAGATTCCACTGTGAACGCAGCAGCACCCAGCTTTTGAACTCCATACCGTCATGAAGGCCCAGCATATTCTGCTTTTCGGTGAACTTTATCCTGTACGGCTTTTCGCTGCCCTCTGCGGTGGAATTGCCCCTGACCTTTACGCCGCCCTCTGCGGTAAGGCGGAAAGACTCGTCGCAGTTGAACACATCAATGACCGAATCCACATACTCCTTCGTGCGCACACGCAGCCTGTCCTTTGTCGTGATGTGCACTGCTGGCATATCCTTTGTTTCCTCGGCGGTCTTTATGGTCTGCTGAAGCTCGGGCAGGTACTGCTCATATTGCTGCATCAGCGGCAGCGACTCAAACTCCGCTTCGTCAGGCTCGATTTCAGCACGAGGAGCTGTTGTCGTGCCCGAAGTCAATACCGTAGTAGATTCTGTCGTTGTGGAAGCTACGGGCGATTCCTCCGTTTCGGCAGGCTCTGTAGCTGGGGTGGTCGCAGCCGTTGTGGTAGCTGCGGTAGTAGTTGTAGTAGCTGTAGTTGCTATAGTTGCGGTTGTTGTGGCAGCCGTAGTAGTTGTTGGTGTTGTGGAAGTAGTCGCAGTAATTTCAGTATCAGCGGCAGTGGTGACAGATGCGGTCGTTGAAGTCGCAGTAACGCCGATCGGGGTATTAGCGCCGCAGCCCGTGATGATAAGGGACAGCGCCGCTATTAATGCTATAAGACGTGTTTTTTTCATTTTATTCTCCGTATAAGGTCATCAGGTATTTCCGTGCTGTTTCGTAAGCTTTCTGATGTGCTTTTCAAGGTCGTACTGTGTTGTTATTCCGTCGTCATCATACAGGTCGTACTCTGCGCCGTCAAAGCCGATAAGGCTGAGCTTCTCCATGTCAAGCTGCGAGGTATCACGTGCAGGCTCGCATAACGGAATCATCTTTCCGTTTCGTATAAAGAACACAAGCTCCGAAAGCTCCGCACTAACGTAATGATGACCCTTTGAAAGCTGCTCTGTTTCATAGTCGGATACGCTGCGCATGCGAACAAGCATCATATCCTCGGGCAGGTACACGTATCTGCCCCTTGCATTCTGGGTATAAACGGGCGCTATCATAAGCTCGTTTCCTAGAAGCAGCTGGTCCTCCGCTCCCCTTGCAGCTTCGTCCTCGGGGAAATCAAAGCCGAGAGGACGGAACATCATCTCATCGGAAAGCGCAGCTTTCATGTACTCACTGTAAAGGTACGGGATAAGGCTGTAGCGTATCTCCACCATACGTTTGCATGCGTCGCAGTTTCCGAAACGGTACAGCTCCTGCTCCCTTGTGCCGAGAGCGGAATGGTTGCGCATCAGCGGAGTGAACACCGCAAGCTGTAACCACCGCAGCATAAGGTCCTCGGTAGTATCACTGCCGAAGCCGCCAACGTCTGCGCCCGTAAACAGGAAGCCTGCCATGTTGAGCGACGGCATCATCTGC
>JAGAKC010000208.1 GCA_017848155.1 Oscillospiraceae bacterium
ACAACATTTGCATTCTGAACGCTTTCAAGCAGCATCATCTGACGTCTGTAGTTTATTGCAGAGTTGAAAGCGATATTGATTACCTTGCTGAGTCGGTTAAGATTCTGCGAGATGTCCTTGACGTTGTGGGTGAATTGTGCGTAGTATCCGCACACTGTCTGACACACGAATATTGCGGTGAATATGCAGCAGGTATCGCTCTCTGCCCATTTTTCCAGATCCGGGAGCATCCTGTCAGCTTCAAACTGCTCCATATGGTCAGGAGCGTCGCCCTCAACGTGGTGCACTGCAACAAGGATATCGTTCCTGTCAGTGGTCGGTGCATTGAAGGGGACGGTGTATTTCTGACGAAGGCACAGGCAGGAGTCAGGCATCGTGCATCGTGCCAGCATCTGACATACCTCGTCTGTGTCGTTGCTTTCAACCATACGGTCGAGCCATGAAAGGACATGACCCTCATGATTTTTAGCGTCCTGCATCATATGGAAGAGATAACCTGCGTCATCCGCATGATCTTCTGTATGAACGCAACCGCAGGATTCGGATATTGCAGGCTTCATCTCATGGTAGTGTACTGTGCACCTGCCGTCACCTGAAAGAGCCTTCTCAGCCACATGGATAGTGAGGTCTGCCAGTGCGTCAAGGTCCTCCACGCAGGTGGTGAAACGTGGTGTGAAATACTGTGCATCCGCAGCACCGCCGAAGCCTGTTACCAGCACATCTCTCGGTACATCGTAGCCATTCTCACGCAGAAACTCCACAACAGCTATCGCCATGTAGTCATTTGCGCATATGATCGCACCGGGAAGCGTCTGCCTTCTTGCAAACATCCTCTCCATTGCTTTTCTTGCAGGGATGCTCCAGTATTCGCCGTAGTCCATCATGTCGTCAGAAAATGTAAGACCGTTTTCTGCGAGCACTTCTTTAAAGCATTGTATACGGAATTCAGATGTAGGATCGTCGTGCCTGTGACCTGCAAGGAAGAAAGTATCAGTGATACCGTGATCACGTATCACATGGTTTATGACAGTCTTGAAGGCGTCGCCGTATCTCTTGACGATGGAGTAACAGCCATCATCCTCACGGTCGACAAGTATCACGGGAGTACCGTGAGCATGTGCCTTTGCGATGATAGCCCTTTCTATCTCCTTTACACCGAATGTATTTGAAAGGATAACAAGGACATCTATAATGTCGTGATTAATGATACTGTAGACAGATCTTGCGCCCTCGTCGAAGGTATTGTCAGAGTTTGCAACGCTGTTGAATATCATGAGCTTATAACCAAGCTTTGCGCATGCCTTGTTAAGGCTTGTGAGGTAAATTGATTCTGCACGGTACTGTACCTTTGTAACGCAGACTCCTATCACCTTATGGTTATTGATCATAAATGATTCACCACACTTTACTTTATTTTATCGGATAAGTGGTTTTATAAAAAATACATATACATTTATATAAATATTGTACCATATTTAAACAAAAAAGTCAAACAGTTTTAAGCAGATTTAACAAATACGGCGCTTTTTTGCCCTTTTACACTCATATTAACATATTTATTTGGTGATTATCACAACACGAGTTGATTAATATGCCTTCATATGTATATTTCTGGAACTTATAGAAAGACGCTAAACGAGTGGCTGATGTCAATTTTGCATGATTTATGGTCATTTTTGCTGATGTGATTGATTTTTTGGGGGGATTATGATAAAATATTAAATAAAGTATATAATATAATGCGTTTTATTTCTGCATTTACGGTAGATGATAATTCATTTTTATTAAAGTTTTGTGATATATTTGTCGATATAATCAATATATAGTTTTATCTCATGGTAGGGGTGTTTTTTATGGTAATAAGAAATAATAAAACAGGACAGTTTGCCGTAAACCGACAGCAGGGCACTCAGACAAAGCTTCAGCAGGCAGCCGAGCGTCTTACATCGGGATTAAGGATAAACAGTGCCGCAGATGATGCGGCAGGCCTTGCCATATCCGAAAAGCTGCGCTCTATTGACAGAGGACTTCGTCAGGGCGCACGCAATATCAACGATGGAATAAACTACACTGTTACTGTTGACGGAGCAGCGCAGGAGCTTCACGACATGCTCCACCGCATGAGGGAGCTTGCCGTGCAGGCGGGCAACGAGACCTACACCGAGATAGACCGTGCGGCGATGGACCTTGAATATCAGCAGCTTATTGATGAGATAGACAGGATAACGGGCGAGGCGGATTTCAATGGGCTTCCTCTGTTTGAAAAGCATCTTGAAGCATATGAGATGCAGGAAGGAAATGTTGTCCACAATCGACCCGTAAAGATAGACAGATATAATGATACGCTCAATCTGGGATATACCCCCATTGGCGGCGAGAGTATTGAGATAAGCATAAATATCCCCCACGGCACCTACAGTGCGGAGGAGGTCGCTGACCTTATAGATACCGAGCTTTATTCAAAGGCACGCTCACTTATTATCGGCATTAACGAGTCGCGCAATTTCACGCTCCAGTGCGAAGAGGGCAATATAGATTATATCGGCGGCAGCGGTGCGTCGCTGTTTTACGAGATGGTACAAGGCTCTGCGGAGGGATATCTGCTGGGTGTTACATACTTTGTTACAGATACCGCAAAGCTGAAGATAACAGAGGGGCATAACGATGTCATGTCCTTCCGCATAGGAAACGATGATGATACGATCTATTCCGTGCAGCTTGAAGAGGGCGCCTATACCCGTGAACAGCTCATAGATCATATCAATGAAAAGATAGGGGAAGCAGGACTTCCGACGGAGGTCAAGGCTGTACCGGAATATGACGATCAGGGCAGAAAGATAATCGGACTTGCTTCAAAGGAAGTCATCACAGGTCTGTCGGGCAATTTCATAAAGATCGACGAGCATCATTCTCCGATCTATGATATCAGCTTTAACGGAAATATAGCCAACGAGCCGTCTGTGTTTACGGGCAAGAAGCGCATACCGTCCGACCTTGAGATACTCCGCGGCAGGAACGAGTATTTCGTGCTGGATGTGGGTTACTATGCCGAGGACGGAAGTGCTGTCGACAAGAAGATAAGGATAGACCTGCTTCAGGACGGCGAGAATGTAAAGACATATTCTCCATCTGAACTGGCAAGCACCATACAGAAGCAGCTAGAGGACGCAGAGATTCCTGTCACTGTGGAGCTTGACGCATCATCGGGCGCTATTGTTATGACCTCAGATCAGTTCGGCAGGGAGTGCACTATAGAACTTGATAAGACTGATGTACCGAGCGTTCACATGGCATATGATATTTTTGATGTGGGCGATCTGCGCCCTGTGTCCTTCACGGCAAATTCCACCTACAGACCTGCATCACTGGTTGCGAGAAAGACTCTTGATTCCGAGATACGTATACCCTCTTTTGAGAATCAGCTCAACTTCTTTGTGACGGTCGAGGGAGAGTCCTCAGCGCGCAATGTTACCATTGACATTCCTGCGGGCATATACTCAAAATCCGAGATCCAGACGCTGTTGAATGACGCATTAAAGAACGATTATCCCGATATCGCAGAGGGACTTAAGTTCACCGTCGGAACCAATCTCACGCTTGCCGCCACGGGAACAGAGGGTCAGAAGATAGTTTCCATAAAGGCTGACAATACCTGTTCTGCATATTCAAGGCTTATCGGCGGTGTATATTATGTTGATAATTATCAGACAAAGAACGGCGGAGAGGCAAATCTTGTTGAGTATCATGTTGAAAATCCCTACACAGGCGAGCCTGCCGTAAGCTATGAAAGCGGCTCGTCCACTGACGGCGTGAAGTATGACATCGACCGCACCCCCCAAAAGCAGGATAAGTACGACCATCTTAAATATACTCCCACTGCTCCGAAGATAATTCAAGGCTCCGAAACGATAGACAATACCGAGGGCGCTGTAAGTGACGTGGTGGACAAAAAGCCTGCGGTGATGACATTAAAGGGAGTATTGTCCCAGTTTAACGCGGTAGGTACCTCGATCAGGGATATCGATCTCAGCTTTGACATAACAGACAGCACAGGAACAAAGAATTTCAGTATAACTATACCTGAGGGCTATACCGCAAGTCAGGCTCTCAGCAAGATAAATGAAAAGCTGGGGCTTAATGCGAGTGCGGCTGCGGTGGGCAATGACCTGATGATCATGACCACTGATATGGGTGCAGGTGTTGAGATAGGCAATGTAACGGGAAATATGCTGAACACTGCCACCAAGCATCCTGCCGCATATACGTCGGGAAGCGTTATCAGCGATGACAAGAAGTACATATACATCCCTGCGGAGCTTTCTGTAAACAATGCGCAGTCTAACATTCCGCTGACCGTAGATGATTCGTCCGATGTTTTCAGCTTTTCCGCAGGCGGAAAAACATATGACCTGTCGCTTACGCATGGCACGTATGATTCTCTTGATGATATCGTACAGGAGATAAACAATGCGATAGCTGCGTCTGACGGCGGCGACCCCAAGGTCACAGTGGAGCGCAGCGGAAATGCAATAGTGTTTACAGGCTCGCCCGAGGCATCAGGAAACATAATCATCGACGACAATTCAAGCACCTGCCTTATCGGAAAGACAAAGATAGTGCTCTCAAATCCCGAGAGCGATCCTCATTACGATCCCGATACGGGACTTATCAAGAAGCCTGCAAGCATCTCCACATCTGCTGTGGATACGCATCTTCCGCTTACTGTTACGGGTGCGAATAACACTATTACGATGGATTATACCTATCCTCATCCCACGAATCCCGATTCAACGGTGAGGGAGGGGCTGACCATAACCATACCCGACGGAACGTATAATTCCGCCGCAGATCTTACCAGCGCAATAAACAGCGCAATTCAGAACGATCCCTCGCTTAACGGAAAGATCATTGCGTCATACTCTGCTGATAAGGGACTTACCTTCTCATCGGTAAAGGGAGGTGATGAGCATAAGCTCGAAAACCTCGGCGGCACGGCAGAGCTTCATAAATTCAAATCCAACGCCGATGTAAAGGACGGACAGGTAGACGCTGACGCAAATAAGGTACTCTACAAGGCTTCCATTACGAATAACAAGTTCGATACTCTGTTTTCGGGCAAGGGTCTTGAGATCGACGACAGGAACAAGCGTGTTTCTCTCAATATCAACGGTACGACAGTTTCGTTTGACCTTACCGAGGGCACATATACAAGCAGAAACGACATCATCGATCAGCTGAATGCAGGACTTGCAGGGCACGGTGCGACTGCGTATTACGACACCACTGTCAATGGACTTGTGATAAAGACCGATGAGGGCGGAGATGATAAGAAGATAACCATTGCTTCGGACAATACTGCGCCTTGTTTCAAGCGTGCGGTGACAGTATCTCCGCCTACCGTTTACGGCAGGATAGATACGCGTTGCAACATACTCGGTGAAAACACTATTTCTCAAATAGAGATACATGATTACGACAATGAGATGGAGTTTTCTCTTACGGAAAATTCCGCAACAGGCACGATAAAGGTCAAGGTGCCGCCAGGGACATACGATGCCGAATCTCTTGCACAGGCGATACAGGACAGCATAGACGAGTCCATCAAGGGACCGTTAAAGGTGTATGTGAAGAACGGCAGGATAGGCATAATGGGCGCAGATATCTCGGGCAGCCGCTCTATAGGCAATTTCAAAGGCAGACTGTACGACAGGGTATTTCAGGGCACAAATTATAGAATGGTCAACAGGCATGAGGAAAAGTCCGGTGCTACCAATGGTGACAAGATGTCCTATATTGTCGGCAGAAATGATATGGAGCCTGAAACTGATGCGGAGATAGAGGCTGACACTAATGTTATTATCTACTCAGGACTTAACGACAGCTTTATCTTTGATTTCACACACGACGGCGAGGTGCATAAGATAAGCATCACGCTTCATGACGGTCTGTACACTCCACAGCAGATAGCAAGCACTATTCAGGAGGAGGGAAGAAAGGCTATATCTCAGCTCGTTGACAGTGATGGAGAGCCGATAAACGGCGACTATTTCTATGCGACTATCGGTCTTTCGACCCTTGGTATATCTGAAAACAGCACTGCATTCCCGAGTGGTGATAAGCTGGTGCTGTGCTACAAGATACCGGACGATGGAAGGATAGAAGAGGCTGTGTCGAAAATTGACGGTGTCAGGGGCACTTCTGCCTACAGAGTATTCTATGAAGCAACAAGAACTCCCTCTCCGTCAAGGATAACGGGCAAGGCTGACCTCAGCTCAGGTGTTACTATAACAGCGGCAAACAACACACTTGAATTTGATCTTGACGGACAGCCCATCAAACTCACTATTCCCGATGGAACATATACCACTGATGAGATGGTGGAGTTGATGAATGAGAAGCTGGGTGAGATTACACCTCTTGTAAGGGTGCTCAATAATAATGGACGTCTGATGTTCTATACCACCGAAAACGGCGACTTCATTTTTGATAAGATAAGAGGCTCAGGCTCGGATGATCTGTTCTATGACAGCGACATCCGTACTGAGGATACCGAGATAGGCATCATGGTCGGCAGACGCACCGATAACTTTATCTGGTACAAAAAGACCAGGGTAGACGATCATCTTATGCGTATCAATACTACAGGCATAACCAGTCAGGAGCGAGCTATGAAGGCGCTTGCAAGACTTGATTACGCAAACGGATATCTCAGTATGTGGAGGGCACGTGCAGGTGCGAATGAAAATCGTTCCCGTCATACTCTTGAGAAGAATCAGAATTATCGTGAGCAGCTTGCCGCATCCGAGTCGCAGATAAGGGATGCAGATATAGCTACCGAGGTCGCAGAGCTGCACAAGCATCAGATAATAGCTCAGGCACAGCAGGCGATGCAGGCCCAGTCAAAGCAGCATCAGCAGTCGATACTTGATGTACTTGCCTGAAAAAACAAACAAGCTCTCCGTGAAAAACGGAGAGCTTTTACATTATGAAAAGGGAAGACCCTCAGTAAATTACTGAGGGTCTTTGTTATTAGTTTTCTTCGTCCT
>JAGAKC010000209.1 GCA_017848155.1 Oscillospiraceae bacterium
AACGGAGCGTTCTCCGCAATACGTGAACAAAAGGATTGTTCCCCCGAAGAGGCAGAAATATCCGAGGTGAACAGCGGCGCATACTGGTTCAGCTCAAAGAAGCTCGCCGATGCACTTCCTAAGCTCTCCACAAACAACGCAGCAGGAGAATACTACCTTACCGACTGCGTGGAGCTTATGGAAAAGCGCAGCGCCTTCACATCCGAAAATCCTGCGATAGTACTGGGCGCAAACACAAGAAAGGCGCTTCTGGAGCTTAACTCCACCGCAAGAAGCATGATAATAGACCGTCACATGGAAAACGGTGTAAGCTTCGTTTCCCTTGACGGAATACTGATCGGCGCAGATGTCAAGATAGGCTGCGACACCACTGTTATGCCGAATACGATCATACTCGGCAATACCGAGATAGGCAGCGGCTGTCTGATAGGCGCAGGCTGCCACATAGAAAACTGCCGCATCGGAAATAACGTGTCGTTCGATAACGTCCACGCATATGACTCGGTGGTTGAGGACAACGTGAAGATAGGTCCGTTCGCACAGCTGCGCCCCGGCACGACTATCCATAAGGGAGTCAAGATAGGAAACTTTGTTGAGATAAAGAACTCCGAGATAGGTGAAAACACCTGTGCGGCACATCTGACATACGTGGGCGACAGCGACGTGGGCAGGGGCGTAAACTTCGGCTGCGGCTGCGTTACAGCAAACTACGACGGAATAAACAAGTACCGCACAAAGATAGGCGACCACGCATTTATCGGCTGCAACACAAATCTTATCGCACCTGTCGAGGTCGGAGATAACGCTACCACTGCGGCAGGCTCCACCATCACCAAAAATGTTCCCGCAAACGCTCTTGCCGTGGAGCGTGGTACCACTCGTGTAAAGGAAAACTGGGAGAAGAACTTCAAGCGCAAAAAGAAATAA
This sequence comes from Oscillospiraceae bacterium, assembly GCA_017848155.1. Lineage (GTDB taxonomy): Bacteria > Bacillota > Clostridia > Oscillospirales > Ruminococcaceae > CAG-115. The sequence continues at coordinate 928 of JAGAKC010000209.1, forward strand.
AATATATAGAAACGGTTAAAATGACATAGGAGATAAAATTATGTTCAGCAACAGACCTGACCTGAGGTATCTTGATTACGTCATTGCAGTTATAGCTATATTGCTGCTTGTTTTCCTGCCGACCGACTTAAAGCGCAAGATCATTTTCTGCATACCTATATATGTAGGATTAAGATTTCTTACAGAGCCTGTGTGCCTTGCCGCTTCATTGCCGCGTATACGCAGAAGCTGGACAGAAGCCAGAGCTACGGTAACAAAGGTGCAGCTAGTTCCCAGAAATACGTACTTCGTGACATATGAAGCTACAGACGATGAAAACATGACAAGACCGTTTATATTAAAATGCAGACGACCCGTACCTCACACAGGAAAAAGCGCAACCATCTACTATGACAGCAAAACACCCACAGATTATGTAGTACTTTCGGCGGCTACTGTTACGGCAAACCTCATTGTCGGGGCGCTGCTTGTTGCAACAGGCATAATTCTCCTTATTATATTCTGATGAAAAGAGATGAATCAAATTGATCTGCGAAGAAAACTATTCCATGCTGTGTGACTTCTACCAGCTTACAATGGGCAACGGCTACTACAAGACGAAGCATGCGGACAGGATCGCATATTTTGATATGTTCTTCCGCCGTGTACCTGACGGGGGCGGCTTCGCCGTGTGCGCAGGTCTTGAGCAGGTCGTACATTATATACAGGACCTGTGCTTTACCGATGATGATATAGATTTTCTCCGCACTAAGGGCATATTTGACGAGGAATTTCTTAGCTATCTGCGTAATTTCCGCTTTACGGGAGATATCTGGGCGATACCTGAGGGAACTCCCGTATTTCCGAATGAGCCGCTGCTTACGGTAAGAGCGCCTGCGATAGAAGCGCAGCTTATCGAAACGATGGTGCTTCTGCTTATAAACCACCAGTCGCTCATCGCCACCAAAGCAAGCAGGATAGTAAGAGCTGCCGACGGAAGAAGCGTTTCGGAGTTCGGCTCACGCCGTGCTCATGGCGCAAGCGGTGCGGTGCTTGGTGCAAGAGCAGCCTATATCGCAGGCTGCGGCGGTACGGCATGCGTTCTCGCCGACCAGAAATACGGCGTGCCCTCAACAGGTACGATGGCGCACTCATGGGTGCAGATGTTCGACACGGAGCTTGAAGCGTTTGAGGAGTACTGCCGCACCTATCCCGACAGCACGACGCTGCTCGTTGATACCTACAACGTACTGAAAAGCGGCGTACCCAATGCGATAAAAGCCTTTGACAATATTCTGAAGCCGCTTGGCGCAAGGCCCAGGGGAATACGCCTTGATTCGGGCGATATCGCATACCTTTCTATCGAAGCAAGAAAGATGCTGGACGAGGCAGGCTATCCAGATTGTAAGATAGTCGCCTCCAACAGCCTTGACGAATACATCATATCCGACCTGCTGCGGCAGGGCGCAAGGATAGATATCTTTGGCGTAGGCGAGCGGCTGATAACCGCCAGAAGCGAGCCTGTTTTCGGCGGTGTATACAAGCTCGTTGCCACCGAGGAAAACGGCATGATAAAGCCTAAAATAAAGATATCGGAAAACGTTGCGAAGATAACCACTCCGCATTTCAAGAAGCTGTACAGGCTGTACGACAATAAGACGGGCAAGGCGGTGGCTGACCAGCTCTGCGTCTATGACGAGGAGCTTCCCACTGACGCACTGACCATCTTCGACCCCGAATACACCTGGAAAAGGAAACAGGTTACGGACTTCACCGCAAAGGAGCTGCAGGTGCCTGTATTCAAAAACGGCGAGCTTGTATACGAGCTGCCGCATATCGACGAGATACGCAGCTACTGTGCGGAGCAGATGAAAACGATATGGAGCGAGATAAAACGCTTTGAAAATCCCCATAAGTATTATGTGGACCTTTCACAGAAGCTGTGGGACATCAAACACGGACTGCTTGACAGGGAGGGCTGTTGATGCGTGATACGATAAATGATTTCGGCAGAAAGGTCACTGCCCTTTTCAAGCCCGACGCATACTGCACCTTTGCGCCGCCCGAGGAAACTCTTGGCGTGATAGATACCTCGGGAAAGCACGACGGAAGCCGGGGAATAGCATTCCTGTGCGATGAGATACGCACGAATTTCGGCGGCAGGATAATGCGTGCAGGCTATAAGCAGGTCACTTCTGTGACGATACTGAAAAGCTACGAAACGACCTTTGACGACGAGCTTCAGATAGATATGCCGGGCGGAGAGCTGCGCATATCCGACTGCTCACTGAATAAATTCTTTTTGAAGCAGCTGATAAACTCGCTTTGCAGGCTGTACTACACCATGAGCGAGGACAAGCGTGCTACCATGCGTCAGCAATGCACCGCAGCGGCAATGGAGCATTTCGCAGGAAATATCCCTGCGGTAACGGTAAAGCTGCCAAATGCGGAAAAAGCTGCCGTACAGGAAAAGTCGCCCGAAACGGAAGATGTGACGGCAGAAACACCTGCCGAGATACCTGACGGCAGGATAGTCTGGCTGTCGGGCAAGAAGCCTGTGCCGCAGGCTATCCCTGACGTTGACAAGCTGCCAGAGGATATGTCGCAGGACGAAGCGATGAGCTACCTGCTGGATTCGATAAACGAGATAAACGACGAAGCTACTCCAGAGGAGATAGAGCGCAGAGTGGACGAGGAGCTTGACGCACTTGCAGAAAGCGCCGCAAGACATGCCCGTGAGCAGGCAGAGGCCGAAGCGGCACTGCGCCCGAAAAAGGCTGTGCTGCCGCCCGTCGAGGGACTTACAGAGGAGCCTCCGTCGGATGATATCTACATAAAGGCAAGCAAGCGGCTGCGCCTTTTCTGCGCCGAAAGACAGCTCACCATGGAGCAGATAGAAAACGCAGTAAAGGACAATATGGTGTCCGCTGCGGAAAACTACTCCAGGATATCCGCCGAGCACGAGATACCGCCGCTTGTGGCGGCACGTGCACAGACGCTGAAAAACGCATCGGACGAGCTTACGAAATACTTCGCTCTCGGCGAGGACATTGCAGCACGTGTGATGTTCTTCATGCTGTATCAGATGCTGTCCTACGCTGACAGGATAGCCGAGCTTCCCGAAACAAAGGAAAGGCTGAACGATTTCTTCCGTCGCTATGGCTCTGCGGCAATGGCACTGTCGCTGCTTGACAGCGGAATTTAAAAACGAGGTGAAATGATGACGCCAAGACTTATCATAGTTATCCCCTGCTACAATGAGCAGGAGGTGCTTCCCGTGACCGCACCGATGTTTCTTGAAAAGCTGACGGGGCTTATCTCCGCCGAAAAGATATCGGATGACAGCAGAATAATGTTCGTAAACGACGGCAGCAAGGACAGCACATGGGAGATAATCGAAAGGCTGTCAAAGGAAGATGAGCATTTTATCGGCATATCCCAGAGCCGCAACCGCGGACACCAGAATGCAGTGCTTGCAGGTCTTATGGAGGCAAAGGATATCTGCGATATCACAATAAGTATCGACTGCGACGGACAGGACGATATCAATGCAATGGACAAGATGGTGGACGAGTACCTCGGCGGCTGCGAGATAGTATACGGAGTCCGCTCCAGCCGTAAGACCGACACCTTCTTCAAGCGCACCACTGCACAGGGATTCTATAAGCTGCTGAATTCCATGGGAGCAGAGGTGGTGTACAACCATGCGGACTACCGCCTAGTCAGCAGCAGAGTATTGCAGGAGTTTGCTAATTTCAAAGAAGTGAACCTGTTCCTGCGTGGAATGTTTCCGCTTGTCGGATTCAAAAGCACCAGCGTATATTACGAGCGCAACGAGCGTCTTGCAGGAAAGAGCCACTATCCGCTCAGCAAGATGCTGGGACTTGCATTCGACGGCATAACCAGCCTTTCCATAAAGCCTATCAAGATGATAATGGGTCTTGGTCTGGTGATAGCCATACTCAGCTTTATCGGAGTTATCTGGGCAGTAGTTACCCACTTCCTCGGAAGCACCGCAAGCGGCTGGGCGTCTACCATCTGTATCATCTGCTTTCTGAGCGGAATACAGCTCATCTCCATCGGAGTAATCGGTCAGTATATCGGAAAGATATACATGGAGGTAAAGCAAAGACCCAGATATATCATCAGCGAGAGAACGTATGAAAAAAAGCATGACGAAGAATAAACGAATTATTAGCTTTATAAAATGCTGCATTATACTGATCGGGTGCATATTATGGTGTTCATGTGAAAGTGCGGCAACCTCAATTGACAAACAGGAGGACGGTATGTTTACATTCAAAAAGATATCCAATGAACTGTATTTTGAAAAAACAAGCGGATACACGATCGCAGGCGACTGGGTATATGGTGTCGGCGAAGCAGGCGACAAGGAGTACGCACTCTTCTGGGGAAAGCTTATCACGCTTTTCGGAGAGCCTAACGAAAAATCTCGCAGCTGGGAGGACATGTATAATTATTTTATAGAAGCCGACGATGGTCAGAAGAAATATTATGTTACAGTATACCACGGCTCAGGCGGTTCCAGTATATCCATGC
>JAGAKC010000022.1 GCA_017848155.1 Oscillospiraceae bacterium
AATCACCGAACAGATCCACGCCGAGGTGACATAAGCGGCGGATATCGTGAACCTGCTTACGGGTGCGGTGTATATCGAGTTCAGAACGCCCTTTTTCCTGTCGCTTATCATCGAGGAATACACCGCAAGCGTTACTGTTGCGGCATTTATGGAAAGAATACCGCCGCAGGTCCACAGCATAACGAAAAGCTCCGCATTCTGCTTGTCTGTATCTGCGTTTCGGTTGGGAAATTCCCCGAGAAGATCGGTAAGACTGCTTATATTCATATCCCCGAGGAAGAAAAGCATAAGTCCGAGAACGATAAGCATCGACAGAAGCGAGAAGAACACCGCCCCCTTGTCACGGATATATACCCTTATATTTCTTTTCACAAGCTCTGTAAAACCAGTCATTCCGCACACTCCTTTTCTCTACCGCAGACATTAAGGAACACATTATCCATGCTTCCCTGTATCACCTCAAAGCCGTCGATCATATCTCTTACGGAATACAGCGGCGAAAGTGCGTTGCAGGTGTTCTTTACCGCAAACTGAAGTCCGTATTCCTCCTTAACAGCGGTTATGCCATGCTCCGCTAATCTTCCGCATATCTCCGCTGAGGAATCGCCCGAACAGTATATCCTCACCGTATCGGACGCATATTTTTCTTTCAGCTCAAAGGGCGTGCCCTCCGCCATTATCCGTCCCTTGTCGATTATGATTATCCTGTTTGCGGCGGCCGCCTCCTCCATGTAGTGAGTGGTGAGAAAGACCGTCATTCCAGTGTTTTTTCTAAGGTCCTCCACCGCCTGCCATACATCCTTTCTGGTTGCAGGGTCAAGACCTGTTGTAGGCTCGTCAAGGAACAACAGCTCGGGTGTGTGCATAAGTGCCGCAGCGATCTCGCAACGTCTTTTCTGACCGCCCGAGAGCTTCTGATAGCGCTTTTTCAGGATATCTCCGAGCGAGAGGATATCGCACAGCTCCGAAAGCCTTTTTCTAGCCTCGGCTTTGGTGGCACCGTGTATCACACCTCGGCAGATGAGGTTTTCCTGAACGGTAAGTATGCCGTCAAGGCAGTTCTGCTGATAGACTATTCCTATTTTCCTGCGTATGCCGTTATCGTCCTTGCCGAGCTCACAGCCGCACACCTCCGCTGTACCTCCGTCGGGGTTCAGCAGCGTTGAGAGCGTATTTATGGTGGTGGATTTTCCCGCGCCGTTCACACCGAGAAAGCCAAGAAGCTCGCCCTGCTCCGCCTTGAAAGAAATGCTGTCAACAGCAGTAAGATCGCCGTATTTTTTGGTGAGATCTTTCACATCAAGTATCGTCATTTTCCTGTCTCCTTTCCTCGTTGGCTTTATTTTAGCAGAAAGGAGATGGCTTAGCAAGGAATTTTCGGTGACCTGCGTTTTTTGAGGGGTAAGTTGCATTTTGGAATGTAATCAGCGGTCTTTTCGCTTATGGTAACCGAAGTAATTGGCTTAACAGAGCCGTTGGTTACCTTTTCTGACGATATCCATATCATTCAGTTACCCGACAGTTACCTGAAACATGTTGAGTATTTCCACAGAAATAAGGGAGCAGCTCGCAACTGCTCCCTTAATGTTTATGATAGATCTCTATGAGCCGCTCTACTGTTCTCCGCTTCACTCGCGTAGTCCTGCCCTGTTCGTAGTTCATCAGAGTACAGCGGTCGATTCCTGCAAGCCGAGCCGCCTCGTTTATCGTAAGCCCCGACCGCAGGCGCATGACCTTCAGCTGCTCGCCAATTGACAGTTCATCAATATCTGATGAGCAAAGCAGCGAATCACTCGGACATTTGCAACATGGCACTTGTACTGAGCCGCAGTATAATGCGGTTTGCCGTCGATTAGTGTCACTAAATAGAGTTTCCGTAGGTGTGTTATTGATAATTCACACATTTTGTCGATTTTGCACGAAAGTGTGAACAAATATCGCGGTTTTTGGCGAGATGGATATGAATGTTGTTGTGGTTTTGCACAGAAGCATGAAGATTATTCAACTAAAATGTTTATGCAAAAGCCCATCTACCACACGCCTGTCCGCAGGGCACCACTCATAATTTGTGAGCTCCTCAGGGACCACCCAGCATATTTCCTCATGCACCAATGGTTGAAGCTCTCCTGATACTATCTCTGCCTCGATAAAAGTGAACATTATATCCTTATCAGGATAGCTGTAAGCATACTCATCGATTATGCGAAGTGGCTTTATTTCAAGCGATAATTCCTCTTGTATCTCGCGGACGATGCACTGAAAAGGTGTTTCGCCTGCTTCGATCTTGCCACCGGGAAATTCCCACAGATGAGCGCAGCTTCCGCCTTCGCCTCGTCTGCATATCAGTATTTTTCCATTGCTGCGGATTATTGCAGCTGTAACATGTATCATATATTGCTCCTGTTATCCCACAATAAGCTTGTTTGTCTTTTTAAGGTACTTTGCAGGAATAGGCTTATGCAGCTTCCAGATCACATTCATCGGCTTGCTGCCTGTGCTGCTGACATAATCCGCAAGACCTAAGAATGTATAAGGCGATGCTCCCAGCTTATTCTGCTTGAATTCACGCACAAACAGCAACATTCTGTCGCCGGTTATACGATGATTTATATAACGCTGTCCTGTGTTGCTTTCAGGCGATACCGTACTCTGGCTCTGCCAGTGGAACAGGTTTTCGTCAATAGAATAGTCCTCATACATAGTGGTAGGCGAATACTGCTTCTCCGACTTGTTGAGTGTAACGAACAGCACATCCACCTTCTTTTCAGGGAGATATTTTACACCCTCACGAACCGTATTCGGCTTCAGGAAATCCAGTGCAGTCAGTATCTGATCTCTCGAATAAGTACAATGCACATCAAGAGGACACTCAAAGCCCAGATCAACCGGTTCATCAACGAAGTCTATCCTGTCATAGTTATAGTAAAGAATATCCAGGACCTCATTCAGCATAATGGGCGAAGCCGCAAGCATTCTGAAACCTTCAAGCATGTCTGCAAATCCGCAGTCCTCCCAGGTCTTCTGCCATATCGTGAACTGCAGCATTGTAAGCATACGCAACTGCTTATCAGTAAAATCCGCCTCTGATAGCTCGCCTATCTTTGGTAGATAGTCAACAATAAACTCGATCCACCTGCGCGAATCTATTGCGCATATTCTGGGCAGAGCCTTTGTAACGGCATCTTCGATACTCTCATCAAATCCAGGAATAACACCAGCTGAAGCGCACAATCTTGCGAAAGAAGTTTTGGTCGCATAGACAGCGCTGATATCAAGATGATAATAGCTCAGGAAATTATTAAGCGTAAGTTCAAGGCCAGTGTCCTCGGTAAAGGTCGCGATACGGTTAATTATTGCAGCCTTATTACCCATGGCACGCTTGATGTTATCAAGAATATATTCCTGTGCCTGACGCTCCAGCCTGAAATAACAGCCCTTAGGAAGCGATATAAAACCGTTCTTTATCTCGCTCTGAACACTCCTTGCAGTATTGGACAGAAGTGCTGCAAATTTTTCCTCGAAATTATACTTCTTATGAGCCTGTCCGATAAAATCAAGGACAGTAAGGCACTCCTTTCCCTCAGCCAGACGCAGGCCACGGCCAAGCTGCTGCAGGAACACTGTCAAACTCTCTGTAGGTCGCAGGAAGATTATCGTATTCACCTCGGGAATATCCACACCTTCATTGAACAGATCGACCGTAAATACGAAATGTATCTCTCCACTGGCAAGGCGCTTGCTTACAGTGCGGCGCTGGTCGTCCCTGCTGTCAGAAGTAAGGTATTCAGATGCTATTCCTGCCTCATTGAACTTGCGGCTCATGTACTCTGCGTGCTCCTTTGATACGCAGAATCCCAGACCTTTTGTACTGTCGATATCAGTTACACAACGTCTGAGCTGCTTTAATATCAGCATAACTCGCATATCATTGCCTGTGTAGACCTTAGACAATGCGCTGCGCTCATATCCGCCCCTGCTCCACTTTATATCAGACAGATCAACATCATCTGCTACGCCAAAATAGTGGAACGGACATAACAGTTTTCGGTCAATTGCTTCTGGCAGGCGTATCTCCGCAGCGATCCTGTTATCGAAATACTCAAGGACGTTCTTGCCGTCCATACGTTCAGGGGTTGCTGTTAAGCCAAGCAGTATCTTAGGCTGATAGTATTCAAGCAGTTGCTGATATGTCGGGGCTGCGGCATGGTGGAACTCGTCCACGATTATGAAATCATAGAAATCGGGAGAGGTTACATCAGTAAGCGAACGCGAGTTCAATGTCTGCACCGAAACGAACAGATTATCAAGCGAACTCGGTGTATGATTTCCCACAAAAAGCTCACCGAAATCAGCGTTATGCAGCACTCCACGGAAGCACTTTAGGCTCTGACGGAGTATCTCCTCCCTGTGTGCGACAAAAAGCAGACGGCAAGGCTTTTCCGCATTATCTCTGCAAAATCTCTTGTAATCGAATGCGGAGATGACAGTTTTTCCTGTACCCGTTGCAGCTACAACAAGATTACGGTTCTTGCCACGTATCTCTCGCTCTGCTTTCAGACGGTCGAGTATCTCCTGCTGATAAGGATAGGGATTGATATCAAAACCGTATGTGTCGTCAGTGCTACCTGTGTACTTTTCTGCTTTCAGAGCCTGCTCCAGCTTGTGTACTTCGCCCTCTGAATATACCGTGAACTCTTTACTGTTCCAGTAGCTTTCAAAGGTAGCAGATATCTTTGTAAGCGTTGCAGGCTGGTCATGTGCAGTTATCTTCAGATTCCACTCAAGACCGCTTGTCATAGCTGCGTTCGACATATTGGACGAACCCACATAAGCTGTCGTAAAGCCCGTATCACGGTAAAACACATACGCCTTAGCGTGTAGCCTTGTACGAGCGGTATCATAGGATATCTTTATTTCGGTGTTTGTAAGCTTTCGGAGCTCCTCTACGGCTCTTGCATCAGTGGCTCCCATGTATGATGTAGTGATGACACGCAGCTTTCCGCCACGCTGTGTAAAATCAACAAGCTCGTTGATAATAAGGCGAAGTCCGCTCCACTTGACGAACGAAACCAGCATATCTATTCTGTCAGCAGAGCATATCTCTTTACGCAGCTCGTCCATCATGCTAGGCTCGTGAATTGCGCCTGTAAAAAGCGAGCTTGCGGCTAGTGATGTTTCAGGACGCGGTATATCTATTTTACCCGTAAGCGCAGACATGCTGTTCTGCTTTTGAGCAACGGCAAGGAGCTGTTCAGCACGCTGATCAACGCTCATTCCGTCAAACTCGTCATCACCTGTGGCCTCTGCAACTGCAGAAACTATCCTGTTAGCAAGGTCGATCTGCTCTGACATATCCTCGCCGCTGACTTGACGGAGACCTTTTTCAATAATCTCAGCAATATATTTTGCAAGCACCGAAGGAGCTTCCGCACCATCAATAGCCTGCTTTTCACATAACAGCTCGCTGCTGCTTGACAGTTCCTTTTCAAGTGCTTTATTAATTACCTGTTCATACAAGCCTGGAATCAGCATGATACACGACCTTTCGTTGTTGTTTTTATTACTGATCTAATTATATGAAAATGAGCTGATATTGTCAAGCGTATTTCGACACACTTTATTCTGATATGATAGATTCCATGTCTGCTCCCGTTGTGCTACATAAATATCTATCAGACTATCTATTATCGACTTCCTCATACACCTTATTTCAGCTGATTCATAGTTCATCAGAGTCCATCGATCGCTTCCGGCTTCTTGTACAGCTTCAACAATTGTATAAACAGTACGCAAACGAAGGCACTTCAGCTGCAAGTGTATAGGGAAGTTCTTCGATTTCATCCATACTCTTCCCTTCCAGCTTCGTATCTTCAGGAAACTTACACTGTGCAAATGACTTGTTATGCGAATTTCAATTTTGTCTGTGTCGAAAACTGTCGTTCCTTTTGGTGTACTTTTGACAAACTGAGCCTCTGCAATATAGCAGAGGCTGTCAGAAATATTACCTATCAAGAATAAATATCGGGAAGCTCGTCAAGAGTTATTGCCTTTTCGTCATTGTAGACATTGTTCAGCACCTTCACACTGTTGCCCGTAATGTGATCGGTATGCCATATCATGAACCATGACCACATTGCACCGTCACGCTCAAATATCGGGATGCGGGGCACCTTTCCGCACTCGTGGAAGGTCATAGGCTTGCCCGTTTCCATGGCCGAAAGCTTTTCCCAGGCCTTGACGTGTGTAGAGTTATCGTAAGTATCAGAGCCGATTATATCGCAGTATTCGTTACCGGGGTACCATCCGTCTTTTACTTCGCCGCAGTATCCAAGTACCCATATAAGGTTGTTCAGGCCGAACTCGTTGGTGTAGCGATCGTACATCATCTGCCAGAGCTTTACGAAGTTCTCTCCGCCGCCCTTGCCCCACCAGAACCATCCGCCGTCGAATTCATGGAATGGTCTCCACAGCACAGGCACGCCTGCGTCACGAAGCTTCTGCAGCGCAGCAGCAGCCTTGTCCCAGCTTTCTATCATCTCATTGTATTCGTCTGTGCCCTCAGTGAGCAGCTTGTCAAAATCGGGAGTATCATCCTTTGACTCCTGATAGCCGCTGCTTACAACACCTGTATGCCAGCATATCGTTACGATGCCGCCCTTTTCATGCCATTCGATGGAACGCTGAACGACTCCGTCAAAATCATTGTTCATGAAGTCAAGTCCACGTATAGCAGGGTACTTTCCTGTTTTCTCGAAAATATAATCCATCTCATAATCAGGTGAGCCCATCCATGTGGATTCCTGCTGACCTGTGATGATCGCAGTTCCGTATACATCGTTTATGTAATCGTACAGCTTTCGTGCGTTGACATCGGCATTCGGGTTACAAAGCTGATAGCGGCTTTCATAGACCTCGGCTTCAGGTTCAGAGGGAGCAGATCCTGTAGTAGTGGTAGCTGCTTCAGTGTCCTGGATCGCCGCCGATGTGGTGCTTTCAGATGATGCTCCCTGTGTATTGTCGCTGCATGCTGTGACCGATGACAGCATTACAAGCAGTGCACAAATAATAGATATTGTCTTTTTCATATTTACTCCTTATCCGAACATTTTAGGCAGTCCATTATACATTACATTCAGCACTGTGACTTTGTCATGACCTCCGCCCTCGTGCAGACAGTGCCAGAAGTTTCCGTCAGCAAAGTTATCGCAGTGGATAAATGTGTCGCTTAGCGCTTTCATGGCCTCTACCTGTGGCTCAAGATTTGGCTTTGCCATATCACTGCCGCCGCAGCCTGTGAAGATGTAGAAATCCTCAGCTGTAAGACCGCTGTTCTTTACAGCGTCCGCAAGGTGCTGCGCTGTTTCAGTCGGACGGCTTCCGCCTGCTGTGCCGCCAAGCGCCCAGCAATCACCGCTTACAGGCATATAGTAGGCAATGGAATCAAGTCTGTTTTCAAATGTCGCCCAAGTGGTAACTGCACCCATCGAAAAACCGCCGAATGCCCTGTGCAGTCTTGACGCTCTGATGCCCTCGGGCGTGACATCCTCTGCGTAGGTATGATACTTGCTCTCAAAAGCAGGGATAAGGTCATTCATCAGCTCGTGGTGGAAGTTAAGGCAGTTCTGTGTATCATCCGAACGATACTCGGTATAGTACGATACAAAGCAGATAATCGCAGGCTCCATTTCGCCGTTGGCTATCATGTAGTCGAACATATATGAAAACTGGCTTTTCTGACCCTCGCCGTTCAGAAACCATTCCGGCGAATCGCTGCCGCCATGCATGAAGTACATCACATTGTAGCGTGTTTCGGTATCATTTTCGTCATAGCCTGCGGGGAGATATGCCAGTGCATATTTCTGATATAAGGTATCACCGCCGCCGACATTATCTTTGGTATCATAGGTGAACCTGACTACTGTTCCCCGTTCTGTTATCTCTGCATTACGATATTCGGGGTCGAGTGCTTTGTATGTGTTGTCGGGGTATATCCTTTCGGGTACTATCTCGACCGCCTCCTCTGTTATATCCGCCTCTGCGGTGGCTGATGCTGTTGATCCTATTGTCGATCCTGTTGCAGATGTCCGGTCTTTGATATCATCCGCACCATTTTCCGTGTTTCCTGTGCAGCCTGTCAGTAACAACACAGCTCCCAGAAAGGCTGTTGTTATCTTTGCTTTCATGGGCATTACCTCCTGTTGATTGAATTATACACCCATGATCATACATTTGGCAATGCAATATAATACTAAAATAATGATATATCATATCATAATCACCGCAAAATACTGAAATACCGCTGTTTGGGATTGCTTTTTAAATCAATGTATGCTATCATTAAGTGTGAGGTGACAGCTATGACAAGAGGAAGGATAGCGGTGCTTATGCCCGCCGTATACGACGAGCTTGACAAGGAGCTTCTTTCGGGAATACATACATCCGCTGCTGTGATCGGTTTCGACACACTGGTGTTTACAGCTGTATCAGCTGAAAACGACGAGGACTACACAAGGGGCGAAAACAACATTTATGAGCTGCCGTTTCTGACAGACATAGACGGTATCATACTTGTGCCCGACCGTTTCAAGGATAAAGCACTGAAAAAAGATATCGTAAAGCGTATCGAAAATAGTGGGCTGCCATGCGTTGCTGTAAAAGAAGATACAGGTAAGATACAAGGTGTATTTTTAGACCAAAGCAAGAGCATATATGATATCACCGAGCAC
>JAGAKC010000210.1 GCA_017848155.1 Oscillospiraceae bacterium
CGCTACCCCTTGAAAAATGCGTAAAAATATGTTAAAATATAGAGTGATATTCTATATTTGACAATTTTTTATCATTCTGTTACAGTGAAAGGAAAAACACTATGGAAAAAGTACAGTGGAAGGGCGGCACGCTGCTTGCTCCCGTGCCTGCGGTGCTGGTAAGCTGCGGCACGGTGGAGAAGCCTGCTGCGATTACGATAGCATGGACGGGAATAATCTGCTCCGACCCTGCAAAGACCTATATCTCGGTAAGACCGTCCCGCAACTCCTATGGCATAATCAAGGAGAGCGGTGAATTCGTTATCAACATGATGCCCTCGTCCTTTGTAAGACAGGTGGACTACTGCGGCATAAAATCGGGAAAGAATGAGGATAAGCTCGCAAAGCAGAAGCTGACCGCAGAAGCCTGTAACATCGTTTCTGCGCCGCAGATAGCTCAGTGTCCCATCTCCCTTGAGTGTAAGGTAACTGATATCCTCCCTCAGGGCAGCCACGACATGTTCATCGCAGAGATAGTTTCGGTGAATATCGCAGAGCATCTTATAGATGAAAAGGGCAGGCTGTGCATGGAAAAGGCAGGTCTGATGGCTTATGCCCACGGCACATATTATGCACTCGGCAAGAAGATAGGCAGCTTCGGTTTTTCCGTGAAGCCCAAGCGTGCGAAAAATCCCCACTACAAAAAGAGGAAGTAACATGGTACATATTGGAAACGAGTGGGATGCGCTGCTTTCCGAGGAATTCGGCAAGGAGTATTACCTGCGGCTGCGTGAGTTTCTGAAAGCGGAATACGGCAGCAGGCGGATATTCCCCCCGATGAACGATATCTTCAATGCGCTGCGATACACCTCGTACAGCGATGTAAAGGCGGTGATACTGGGTCAGGACCCGTATCACGGCGAGGGTCAGGCGCACGGACTTTGCTTCTCGGTGAAAAAGGGAGTACAGCCGCCGCCGTCCTTACAGAATATCTTCAAGGAGCTGAAAGCCGACCTGGGTATCGAGCCGCCGACACACGGGGAGCTTACCTCGTGGGCGAAGAGCGGAGTGCTGCTGATGAACACTGCGCTTACCGTGCGTGAGGGTCAGGCAAACAGCCACCGTGGACAGGGCTGGGAGATACTCACCGACCGTGTCATTGAGATACTGAATGAGCGTGAAAAGCCGATAGTGTTCATTCTCTGGGGCGGAAATGCTCGTGCAAAGGCAAAGCTCATAACAAACAGGGCGCACCTTGTGTTACAGTGTGCGCACCCGAGTCCGCTTTCGGCATACAACGGCTTTTTCGGGTGCAGACACTTCTCAAAATGCAACGAGTTTCTTTCGTCGCGCGGAATAGCTCCGATAGACTGGAGGATAACATGAAAAGGATAATAGCGATATCGGCTGCGCTGTGCCTTATGCTGACGATGGTGCTTGCCGCATGCTCGGGCGGCAGGTCCATGACCGATGAGCAGGGACTTCATGCGGTCACGGTCGACGGGATAGTGGCGGATATAACTGCCACGGACGATGAGCTTAAAGCGGCGCTCGGCGACCGTTACGGTGTGCTTGAGAGCGTAATGGGCTTTGATGTGTCCACACCATCTGAGATGCTGCTTTCAAAGGTGATGGAGAACGTGTCTGAAACACAGACCACAAAGGTGTTCTTCACAACAGGCTTCGGCGAGCCTGACAGCAGGGTGGTCTTTTACGGCGGTCTGCGCTCTGACAGCAGCTATCAGGAATATCTTTCCGCATATGACGGCTGCTGCTTCATCGAGGAGATGTCGGAGCAATACAAAAAGCTGATCGTGGTGCAGTTTGACGGCGAGGTCATGACAGCCGAAAAGCTGACTGCCATGGCGCAGAGCGAGATAGACAGCGGCGCATACGAAAACTTCTATCCGTACATAAATGCGGCGGATTATACGGCATACAGGATAGAGCAGGGCAGCACAAAGGAAGCTGTTGCGATAGAGTGCACCTTTGACGGAGAAAAGTGCGTCACCTGTGAGCTGCTGGTGCTGGAATCAGAAAAGAAATAAGGGAGATATACATGACATTTGAAAAGGTCCTGGAAAACATAAGCAGTGCGGTGTGGGGCATACCGCTCATCGTGCTGATAATAGCCTGCGGAGTGTGGCTGACGGTGCGCACACGCGGACTTCAGGTGCGCTACCTCGGCAGGGCACTGAAATACATGGTGCAGAATGAGGAGGGCGGCGACGGCGATGTGTCCAGCTTTGGCGCACTGTGTACGGCGCTTTCCGCCACCATCGGCACGGGAAACATCGTGGGAGTTGCCTCGGCAATACACGCGGGCGGATTTGGCGCCATATTCTGGATGTGGGTCAGCGCGGCGGTGGCGGCGGTGTTGAAATACGCCGAAATTGTTCTGGCAATGCGCCACCGAGTGCCCTCGGGCACGGGCTTCAAGGGCGGCGCCCCGTATTACATAAG
>JAGAKC010000211.1 GCA_017848155.1 Oscillospiraceae bacterium
GATGGCAACGATAACGGTGGGGGAGTATCTGTTTCCGATATCGTTCTGGATAATGATGACAGGTCTTGAGCCTTTCTGCTCGCTGCCCGAGGCTGTGCCCTGATCGAGATCGGCATAGTAGATATCACCACGAAGAAATACGCCTGAACAGTTGGGTCTGTAGAGTTCCATATGTAATACCACCTTTCCTGATACTATTATAGCACACTAATTGTATCAAAAATGGGATAATTAAAGCTGCATCAGAAAACTGTCCCGAAATGTGCTCGATTAAAAAAGTCTGTCGTGCTATAATTGTTGACAAAAGGAGGAATTGTGATGTATGTTCTGGCTGATATCGAATGGCTGACGGATGTGGACGGACGCAGGTCAATGACGCAGCTTGCGGCGCTTAAGGTGGATGAGGGTTGGAATACTACCGACAGCTTTGACAAGCTGATAAGACCACGCAGCAGGAACCTTTGTAACTGGAGCGATATTGCGTTCAGAGGCGGGACGGCAGAGTCCTTTAAGAGTGCTGACGATATACACAGCGTTCTGTCAGGATTCAGGAGATGGCTTGACGATGATGTGATCTTGTGGTGGCACAATGACTCGGAAAGGGTATTCTGCAGATCGGTGGAGAAAACGCTTGAGGTCAGTGACGAGCACAGGATGATATGCTTGAATGAGTATGTATACAGATATCTGTGCGTTTCGGAGAAGCAGAAGGGCAGCCCGTATAAGCTTGCGGAAGTAACCGGCTTCAAAGCCGATAAGCGCAGGATGCACTGTTCGAGATATGATGTAATGGTGATGCAGAAGCTGATGCTGTCGATGATCTTTCCGCAGAAGCTGCTTGACAGACCGCTTGATAATCAGAAGAATATGGCGCTGTGCGAGGGTACCGATCTTAAGTATCAGTATGAGTATTTCAGCAATACTATACATTTGTGCGGTTGCAGCGAGCTTTCGCAGTCAGGCTCACCCACAAAGGGATACCGTAAGCTTGATACTGCTTTTAGCAAAGGCTTTCGGATATGCCGCTGCTGCAGGGCAGATCTTATAAGCTTTCTTATGGACAGAAACCGTACAGAGGCAGAAAGTAAAAAGTACACCTACATTTTTACTGCGGATTCGGAAGTGTATCACAGATATGACTGCCGTATCGGTCTGTCAGCAAAGAATATGCTTGGAACACGAAGATATGATCTTGTCAGTGCGATGGGGAAAAAGCCGTGCAGTGTATGCCGTCCGACCTCTGAAGATAAGCAGAAGCCGAAGCCACTGAAGGAAAATACCATGCTGTCCCATGAGGAGCTGAATGCGCTTCAAAGGCACAGTGAAGCTGTACAGGAGCGAAAGGGACGGCTTGACACGGAGCTCACTGACAGAGAGCGCAGTGATATCATCACGCTGACCCAGCCGGGGCATTCATTCTGGGCGTCACGCTGTTCAAGGAGCTTTCATCTGCGCAGATGCGGAGTGATGAAAAGTGCGTCAGGCATCAGGGGCTTTGCCCACTA
>JAGAKC010000212.1 GCA_017848155.1 Oscillospiraceae bacterium
AAGTCCTCGTGACCCAGCATAGCGATAAACATCGTGGGTACGCCGTGGAAGCAGGTTATCTTCTCCTGATTGATGCACTTGAGTCCCTTTCTGGGAGAGAATGCGGGGATGGGGGACATTGTAACACCGTGCGTCATGGAAGCTGTCATAGCCAGCACCATTCCGAAGCAGTGGAACATGGGCACCTGTATCATCATTCTGTCTGCGGTGGAGAGGTCCATACAGTCGCCGATAGCCTTACCGTTGTTTACAACGTTGTAGTGAGTGAGCATAACGCCCTTGGGGAAGCCTGTCGTACCCGAAGTGTACTGCATGTTGCAGACATCGTGCTTGTTGATGGTGCGGCGCACCTTTTCGACCTCGCTGTAGGGTATCTCCTTAGCCTTTGCGTTAGCCTCTTCCCATGTATAGCAGCCTTCCATTTCAAAGCCGACCGTTACCACGTTCTTCAGCACAGGCAGACGCTTTGAATCAAGTGCGCCCTTTGCACAGCTTGCAAGCTCGGGGCATATCTCCCTGATGATAGCGGTGTAGTCGCTGTCCTTGTAGCTGTCCACCATAACGAGAGTGTGAGTATCGGACTGCTTCAGCAGGTACTCTGTTTCGTGTATCTTATATGCGGTATTCACTGTTACCAGTACAGCACCGATCTTTGTCGTAGCCCAGAAGGTGATATACCATGCGGGAACGTTTGTTGCCCAGATAGCAACGTGATCGCCCTTCTTTACACCCATAGCGATGAGCGCTCTTGCGAAGTTGTCCACATCGTCCCTGAATTCGGGATATGTTCTGGTGTAGTCAAGCTCCGTATAGCGGAATGCGTACTGATTCGGGAATTCCTCGCACATTCTGTCCAGAATGTCGGGGAAGGTGTAGTCCAGAAGTCTTTCCTTAGGCCATACATACTTGCCCGTGCCACGCATATTATCCTGAAGCGCATGCTTGTGGTGTGCCTTGTAGGGAGTCATAAAGCTTGCGTAATGAGGAATGACAACACCTGCGTCGCACAGGTTGTTTGCCCAGCGCTTTACCCATTCAAGGGAAACATAGCCGTTGTAGTTGATGCTCTTAAGTGCGTCGAACATCTCCTTGATCGGCATATCGCCCTCGCCCATGAGCTTGTATTCCACCTTGCCGTCTGCCATGATGCTGTCCTTGGTGTGAGTGTACTTGATGTACTCGCCGAGGTTTGCAACTGTTTCGGCAGGCTGCTCACCTGCGAAGCGGTAGGGGTGGTGCATATCCCAGAGAGCAGCTACCTTGCGGCTGCCCACTGCATCCAGTACCTTTCTAAGACGCTTTGTGTCGCAGTATACACCGTTCGTTTCCACCAGCAGTGTAACATTGTACTTTTCAGCGGACACAGCAAGTGTCTTAAGACGTGCGATGATGTAGTCGTCATCCACCTCTCCGTCAGGATGGGGTTCCAGGTCTGCAAGAATGCGGATATATGATGTACCGAGCTTCTGTGCAAGCTCCATGTATTCGGTTATCTCGTTGTCTGTTTCCTGTTCCTTGTCGGCAAATTTCAGGCATGCCGCAGATGAAAGGCACGGAATTTCAAGATTTAGGCTCTTTAGCTTTGCAACGGTGTTGGGTAGCTGTGCGTCTGTAAAAGGCTGAGCTTTTACGGAAAAAATGTCAGCACCTAGTCCGCGGATCTCGATTCCGTCGAAACCGAAGTCCTTTGCCATTGAGTAGATGTCCGCCCAGGAGAAATCAGGGCAGGCAAGCGTTGAAAAGCTGATTTTCATGATCTTAAAATTTCCTTTCGTTCAGTTTGTATTTTTCTATTTATCTAAAAATACGATTTTATTATATCACATACAGGGCGATTTGTCAATATAAAGCGCTAAAAAATGTACTGTGGAATGATTGACAGAGCGGTACAAATGAAGTATAATAATACCTGATAATGATGCCGTATAACGGGTCTGGTAACGGAGGAAAGAGATGCCTGATATTAGATTTATAGACAGTATAGATATACCCGAGCTTGATATCTTTTCAAAGCTGTCCGAGCCGCAGCTGCTGCATTATTACGAGCCGCAGGAGGGACTTTTTATCGCAGAAAGTCCACGTGTTATAGGACTTGCACTGGACAGAGGATACGAGCCGACAGCGCTGCTGCTTGAAAAAGCGCATATTGACGGCAAGGCTTGTGACATTATTTCACGCTGCGGAGATATCCCTGTGTATGCGGCTGAATATGAAGTACTTACAAGGATCACTGGATTCCAGCTTACCCGTGGAGCGCTGTGTGCCATGCGCAGGAGGGTGCTGCCGTCGCCTGAGGAGGTATGTCATGGTGCGCACAGGATAGCTGTGCTGGAAAACGTAGTGAACCCCACAAATGTTGGTGCGGTGAT
>JAGAKC010000213.1 GCA_017848155.1 Oscillospiraceae bacterium
GCCGCACTTACGAACTCCGTTACGGGCATGCCTAATCTCAAGGGTGCGATAAAATGGTTCAAGGAATTTGCAGCCGTGTCCGAAAACCACGATATGCCGTTGTCAGTTTCAGTTTATGCGCTTCCTAAATACTCCTACATACTGGAAAACTACGGTCTTGACGCCATTGAAGAGGGCGTAAGGGTAGTATCGGAATCGCTGAAGATGGCAAACGCAAAGGACTGCTATATCGCTCACATCAGCGAGGACGAGTTCGTTGTTATAAACTACTACAGGGAACCGACATCAATTTCCGATGTGATAAACTCCGCAACATCGGTGTTCTTTAAAATGATAGAGGCTTACAACACTGACAACGGCAGAGAGTACTATATCGAAGTAAACTGCGGATGTACGGTGGTATATTCCGACTGGAACGACTCGCTTGAAAGCTACATAAAATTCGCAAACAGCGAGATGTACATGAACAGGCTGAAATCCTCGCCGGGACGTGTGGTAAAGGAGAACACCGTATCGCTCAAGGAGCACTTCATGGCGTTCGACCTGCTGATAAAGAAGAATCTTTTCACTTACCATTTCCAGCCGATAGTCAGCGCCAAGACAGGCGAGATATGCGCTTACGAGGGACTTATGCGTACTGACGCAAGCATAGGCATGAATCCGCTTCAGGTACTGGACACCGCACGCGAATACAGCAGGCTCTACGATGTAGAGCGAGCTACCCTGTTCAATATAATGGAGCGCTTTGCATCTGACCGTGACAGCTTCGGTGACAGAATGGTGTTCATCAATACTATCCCCGGATACTTCCTAAACGAAAAAGACATGGACGAGCTTGCCAATAAATACGGCAGATACATGGACAAGGTCGTATTCGAGCTGACCGAGCAGAACACGGTTTCCGATGCGGAGCTTGGCTCTATCAGGCATCTTTGCGGAAACGGAAATGTTGCTATCGACGACTACGGCACGGGACACTCGAACATCGTCAATCTGATGCGCTATGCGCCGCAGATAATCAAGATCGACCGTTTCCTTATCACAGATATCCACAAGGATCAGAACAAGCAGATGTTCGTTCGCAGTACCGTGGAATTCGCAAAGCTGAACGGTATCAAGGTACTGGCAGAGGGCGTTGAGAGCTACAACGAGATGCGCACTGCGATAGACCTCGGTGTTGACTACATTCAGGGCTACTACACCGCACGTCCCGCACCTGAGCCTATCGCCGCTATTCCCGACGATATCCGCCGTGAGATAATCGAAGCAAATCCCCTTTTCGGACAGAATGACTAAACAGAAAACCGTCGAAAAAGTCCCGTTGGGCCAAGTTTTCCACGTCGAAGCTTTTGTGGCGGCGTCCATGCCGCCTTTTGGCTTCGACTTTGCGACATCCATGTCGCCGCCGAAGCATCCGCCCTGCATGCGTAAGGAATAAGGCACAGCCGTTTCCAGAGAATAAGGCTGTAGCCGTTTCTAGAGAATAAGGCGCAGCCGTTTCCGGTACACTGGTGCGGATAGAAGTTATTTTTCCGACGCACATGTCGTCGGAAAAATTTATTTAAAAAGCCTGCTTCGCAGGAAAAAAATATTTTTTCGACAAGCAAAAACCGCCCACACGGGCGGTTTTTTTATGTGTAATTAATGGTTATCAGAAGTTTCTTCCGTTCCAGCCCCAGTAGGATGTGGGCGAGTACTTTACGTACACCTTGTCAGCTGGCACGCCCAGTACCTCGTTGTAGATACGGCACAGCTCGGCTGTGAATCCTCTGTATGCGCTGTCGCCTGCGTCGCCGAGGAGCGATACCTCCGCATAGGCTATCTTTTCGGACTTCTCTCCCTGAAAATACAGTGAGCAGTTCTGCTCAAATCCCAGCATGAGCCACGTTTCACTCTTGCCGAGAAGCGAGATGGCTCTGCCAAGCTCTGTTTTTAGAGCAGTTTCCTGCTCCGCTGTGATGGATGCGGAATACTTTGTGTTGATGAATGGCATATCGGTTCCTCCTTTAATTCTGTAAGGCCTGCTTCTTTGCAGCCTTTTCTTCCCTTACCCGTGCGGTGTAGTCGTGCGTTTCCTTTGCAACTACCCCCGACAGCGCCAGCAGTGCAATGATATTGGGTATAGCCATAAGTCCGTTGAAGATGTCAGCTATCGTCCAGACAGCCGACACGGTCATGTACGGTCCTATCGCAACTGCAAGTATGTACAGCCAGCGGAAAATCTTTGTAAATATCGCCTTTCCGCCCACAAGATACGCAAGGCAGCGCTCCGAATAATAGTTCCAGCCGAGTATCGTCGTGAACGCAAAGAAAACAAGGCATATCATCAATATGAACGACGGTACTTCGGGCGGCAGGAAATCAAGACAATTTGTGAACGAATAAGTGGTCACCGCAACTCCCTTTAGTCCAAGCTCGGGCACCCAGCCGCCGCCTATCACCACCGCAAGTCCTGTCATGGTGCAGATGATGATAGTGTCAACAAAAGTACCTGTCATGGTGACAAGTCCCTGACGGACAGGGTCGTTCGTCCTTGCCGCAGCCGCAGCAATAGGCGCCGAGCCAAGTCCTGCCTCATTCTAGAAGATGCCACGGGAAACTCCGCTCTGCATTGCGACAAGTATACCCAGCGTGCCGCCCAGAGCAGGCTTGAAGCTGAATGCGCCGCTTATTATCTCACCGACAGCAGCAGGTATCTTATCCACATTGCAAATGAGTATCGTCAGCACTGCAAGCACATATATAGCTGCCATAAACGGCACCACCACCTGCGAGATGGATGAGATACGCTTTATTCCGCCAATTATGACCAGTGCCGCGCATATCGTTATCACAGCGCCTGCGATGACCGTCACCAGCGTTATCTCGGTGCCGAATATCTGAAATGTGGGCTGGTCCTTGAACAGCGGCGAGAAGAATCCGTTTGCCGCCGAAGTAATTCCGTTTATCTGGGTAAATGTACCTATGCCGAATATTCCGACGCATACACCAAGCGCTGCGAATATCTTTGCAAGCGGCTTCCACTTCTTGCCCATGCCGTTTTCGATGTAATAGAACGGTCCGCCAAGCTTTGCGCCGCTTTCGTCAGTCACACGGTACTTTATCGCAAGCAGACCCTCCGCATATTTCGTTGCCATGCCGAAAAGCGCAGCAACCTCCATCCAGAAGAGCGCTCCCGGGCC
>JAGAKC010000214.1 GCA_017848155.1 Oscillospiraceae bacterium
AGCCGCAGCGGCTTCCGAGGAGATACAGGACACCCCTGTACAGCAGGAGGAGTTCACCCCCGGCTCTGCCGAGTACGAGGAGCTGAAAAAGGCGCTGACAGAAGCACGTATAAAGCTCGCTCTGCTGCTTGCAGGCGCTGCAAAGGAGAAGCTGAACGAGGGCGCAAAGCTCGTGGAGCTGCTCTGCCTTTCGGGCATGGAGCCTGAGGAGGCTGCCGAAAAGGTAGTCAGCGAGTACCCTAATCTCCGCCTTGTGACAAGGCAGCTGCCCAAATTCGCCGCCCAGACCTCGGGCACGAGCGACGGCTTCGCTGCCATCAGGAGCATCTTCTCAAAAAGGTGATGCTGTACAGGAATACGGCATGACAACAACTTACGGCAGGGGCAAGCCCCTGCCGTTTTGCTGTGTATGTGCTCAACGAAATTTCAGACACGGAGAAGATATTGAATATTGAATAATGAATATTGAATATTGAATAAATGTGGTGGCGCCCGTTCGGGCGCTTATCAAAATGTGACATCTGTTTCCCGAAATGCGGTTTTGAAATCATCGGCGGCATGCGGTCTGAATATTTCTGTAGGGGCGAACTGTGTTCGCCCGTTTTTTGCGCCACATTTTTTCGGGCGAACGCAGTTCGCCCCTACGGGCGCAGACACCTTCCCCTCAAGGGGAGGGCTTTATCATGCCGACATGGCACGGTAACAGGTGAGATGCCATAAATACGGCTTTGATATCATCGGCGGAGCCGATACCGAAATTATTCATTATTCAATATTCATTATTCAATTTTCTTTCCGTGTCTGATATTGCGTTGTGAACGGACACAGCACGCTGTGTCCCTACGGGGATGCGGTTATTTTTCGGCACGTTTTTTCGGACGGAATGCGCAGAAATGCGGTCATTTGTATCACCCCTTGACAAAATTTTAGCATAGTAGTATAATAAAATCAAGCTTTATGTAAGCAATCATATTTCGGGAGGTAAAGAAATGGATCGGAGATTCTTAAGAGGTCTGACAGCTGCGATGGCGGCGGTGATGCTGACGGTGACGGTGCCTGCGGAGCAGCCTGTATTGCAGACAACGACCATAGTGCACGAGTGCGATGCGTCAAAGGGCACCACGATGTACGTTACAAAGAGCACCTACAGCTACAAGAAAAAGAGCGGAAAGTACGTGAAGTCAAAGAAGCTCAAAAAGGGAGCAAAGCTCACCGTGACAGGCTCGTCAGGAAAGTACTACAAGCTGTCTGACGGAAAGTACGTGAAGAAGTCCTGCGTCGGCTCAAAGCGCATCAACTGGACAGATACGAAGTACTCAAAGGCACTGACAAGGTACATAAAGGCTGACGGTACAAAGGTGTACGAGGAGGCTCTCTCGGGCAGTAAGTCCGTAAAGACGCTGTCAAAGGGCACAAAGGTCACCATCACCGCAAAGAGCAACAGCGGCTACTACAGATTAAAGGACGGCGGCTACATCAAGTCAAGCGCAGTGACTAAGACAAAGCCGTCGGGCGGCTCAACAGGCGGCTCGTCTGATACGACTTCGTTCAGTCCAAGCGGAAACGCAGGCACTGTAAGCTTCCTCGGCTACTACGACATCACGCTTGACGCAAAGACAAAGCTTGCCACGGGCATCTTTCAGTCCTCTCAATACGGCGGCAACATCGAGATAAACATGAGTGCGGCAGGCTCTGCTTATTTTGAGAAGCTGGCAGTGCTCATTTCGGCGGACGATTCCCCTGACCTTGTGACCTACGAGCCGCTTTCTGTGCCCTATGCGGCAGGAAAGAACATGTACACGAAGCTGGACAGCTACATCGACATCAACGACGCAC
>JAGAKC010000215.1 GCA_017848155.1 Oscillospiraceae bacterium
GGTAGTAAAGTCCTTTGTGCAGGAGGACCACGAACGTGCAAAATTCGGTAAGATATCCGACAGCATCTATCAGGATTTCACCAAGGCGGAAAAGACGGTTGCGATGAACGCACCGCTTATGCAGATAGCGATATATGCGTGCATGGTGCTTATCTCATGGCTGGGTGCACAGGCTATCGTTGCAAGCGGCAACGATGCGGCTCTCGGACTTACAACGGGTGAGCTTATGAGCCTTTTCACCTACTCGATGCAGATACTCATGAGCCTTATGATGATATCCATGATATTCGTAATGCTGACCATGTCAAAGGCAAGCGCAAACAGGATAGTTGAAGTGCTGGAGGAAAAGACCGACATCACTGACGGTGAGAAGAATATCACAGAGGTAAAGGACGGCTCGGTGGAATTCAGAGGTGTATGCTTCCGCTATTCCGAAACGGCTGAAAGGAATGCGCTTGAAAATATCAATATCCATATTGCGTCAGGCGAAACTATAGGAATACTCGGTGCGACAGGCTCGTCAAAGTCCACATTCGTGCAGATGATACCTCGTCTTTACGATGCGACAGAGGGTGAGGTGCTGGTCGGCGGAGTTGATGTCCGTGACTATAACCTTGAGGCGCTGAGAAATAACGTTGCGATGGTGCTGCAGAAGAATGTGCTGTTTTCGGGCGCGATAAAGGATAATCTGCGCTGGGGCGACCCTGACGCAACTGACGAGCAGATGAAGCATGTGTGCGAGCTTGCCTGTGCGGATGAGTTCATACAGGGCTTCCCTGACAAATATGATACCTATATCGAGCAGGGCGGTGCGAATGTATCAGGCGGTCAGAAGCAGCGTCTTTGTATCGCACGTGCGCTGCTGAAAAAGCCGAAGATACTCATTCTTGACGATTCCACGAGCGCTGTTGACACAAAGACAGACGCCATGATAAGAAAGGCATTCCGTGAGGAGATACCCGATACCACAAAGATAATCATCGCACAGCGTGTTTCCAGTGTGCAGGATGCTGACAGGATAATCGTGCTGAATGACGGTGCGGTCGATGCGGTGGGTAATCATGAGGAGCTGCTTCAGAGCAACGATATCTACCGTGAGGTATACGAATCACAGATGAAGGGAGCTGAGGAATAATGGCAAAAGAGCAGATAAAAGAACAGAAGGCTCCCGGGGGCAGACCCCACGGCGGCAAGCCGCAGATGAAGATAGACGGCAAGGTGATAAAGCGCCTGCTTACCTACATGAAGCCATTCCGTGTACAGGCTGTGCTGGTGGCGGTGTGCATCGTTATAAGCTCGTTTGCGGGAGTTGCGTCCTCGCTGTTTATAAGGACCCTTATCGACGATCACATACTTCCGCTTATAGGCGTGACCGACCCTGATTTTTCGGGACTTCTCGGCGCTATCCTCGGCATGTGCGTGATATTCGTGCTCGGAATACTTTCCACACTGTTCTATAACCGTCTTATGGCGGTGATATCCCAGGGCATGCTCAAAAAGATACGTGACGAGATGTTCTCCCACATGCAGAAGCTGCCCGTAAAATATTTTGATACCAACACCCACGGCGATGTAATGAGCTTCTATACGAACGATACTGATGCGCTGCGCCAGATGCTGTCACAGTCGCTTCCGTCGTTCCTGTCGTCTATGATAACGATAATCTCCGTGTTCATTTCCATGCTTGCGACCAGCGTGTGGCTGACGCTCGTGGTGGTGGTTTTCCTTGTGCTGATATTTATGGTCACAGGCTTTGTTGCAGGTAAGAGCGGACACTACTTCATGCGTCTGCAGACCTCTGTTGCCGACCTTAACGGCTACGTAGAGGAAACGGTCAATGGTCAGCGTGTCGTAAAGGTATTCTGTCACGAGGGTGCTGCAAAGCGTGAATTCGGCGAGAAGAACGAAACGCTGAGAAATGATATCGCAAAGGCTAACTCCTACGCAAATATCCTGATGCCTGTCAATAACTGCATGGGCTATCTGCTGTACGTGGTGCTTGCCATCGTCGGCGGTCTGATGGCGATAAACGGCGCTGCGAATATCGCCTGCTTTGCGGTGAATACGCTGACGCTCGGCGCCATCGCATCATTCCTCCAGCTTTCAAGGAGCTTCATCGGTCCCATCGGTCAGGTGTCGCAGCAGCTGAATGCGGTGGTCATGGCTATGGCAGGTGCGCAGAGGATATTCTCCCTGCTCGACCAGGAGCCTGAAACAGACAACGGCTACGTGACTCTGGTCAATGCGAAGTACGTTGACGGAAAGCTCACGGAAACTGAAGAGAGGACTCATATCTGGGCGTGGAAGCACCCTCACGGCGACGGCACTGTGACCTACACAGAGGTAAAGGGCAACGTCGTGCTGGACGATGTGGATTTCGGCTATAACGAGGATAAGCTGGTGCTTCATAATATCGACCTGTATGCGGAGCCGGGACAGAAGATAGCCTTTGTCGGGGCAACGGGCGCAGGCAAGACCACCATCACGAATCTTATCAACCGTTTCTATGACATAGCGGACGGAAAGATACGCTATGACGGAATCAATATCAACAAGATAAAGAAGGACGACCTGCGCCGCTCGCTCGGCGTGGTGCTTCAGGACGTGAATCTTTTCACGGGTACAGTAATGGATAACCTGCGCTACGGAAAGCCTGACGCCACAGACGAGGAGTGTATCGCAGCGGCGAAGCTTGCAAATGCGGACGGCTTCATACGTATGCTGCCCGAGGGCTACAACACTGTGCTGACCCACGGCGGCAGCGGTCTTTCCCAGGGTCAGCGCCAGCTGCTGTCCATCGCCAGAGCCGCTGTTGCAGACCCGCCCGTAATGATACTGGACGAAGCTACCTCC
The DNA here is from genome assembly GCA_017848155.1 of Oscillospiraceae bacterium. Taxonomy (GTDB): domain Bacteria; phylum Bacillota; class Clostridia; order Oscillospirales; family Ruminococcaceae; genus CAG-115. The sequence goes on from JAGAKC010000215.1 coordinate 2,854, forward strand.
TCCATCGACACGAGGACAGAGGCTATCGTGCAGGCAGGTATGGATGCGCTTATGCAGGGAAGAACAGTATTCGTTATCGCACACAGACTGTCCACTGTAAAGAACAGTGATGTGATAATGGTGCTGGACCACGGCAGGATAATCGAGCGTGGCAGCCATGAAAAGCTGATAGCCGAAAAGGGTCAGTATTACAGACTCTACACGGGCGCTTTCGAGCTTGAATAAACGATATACGGCGGAGGGGAAAGCTCCGCCGTATAACAAATTATATCCATGGCAGGATATAGTGCTTGAATTTTTTGAACATCTGTGATATAATTACAATGATTGTATATGTTTAGATATAAATAAGAAGGTATATTCACTCAAGAAGAAAGGATATGATCGTTTTGAAGCGTGTTGGTCTGGATATAGGCTCCACAACAGTCAAGGTCGCTGTTATCGGCGACAACGGTGAGCTGTTATACAGTCAGTACAAAAGACATTTTTCAGATATAAGAAAGACCGTTTCCGACATAATCACGGAAACAGGCGAGATGCTGAAGGGTGAGCATGTATACATAGCAGTCACAGGCTCGGGCGGTATCTCTGTATCAAAGTGGCTTGGTATTCCCTTTGTGTAGGAGGTCGCAGCAGGCACGAATGCCATCCGTA
>JAGAKC010000216.1 GCA_017848155.1 Oscillospiraceae bacterium
CGGAAAGCTCGTCGTTCAGCTTTGCGTCCTGCGCCGAGGAAACTGCGTTCACTATCAGCATCGTCACCGAAACTGTCAGCACCACCGCCGAGGCGAGGAATATCACCTTGCGTATCATCTCCGTCCTGCTGTCGCCCTTCCACGGCAGCAGGTATCTTGCTATCTTCTTTATGGGATTATCTCTTTCAACGTACTTTGCCATTTTTCTGTCCTTTCGCCGTTATTCCCCTGTGTAGCCGAGAAGCTTCGATTTGTCCCAAGTGCTTCCGTACCACTGACTTCCTATTATGCTGTAATAGTAGTCAAACAGCTTCGGGTTATAGTTTCGTGTTGCGATGCTTGTATCCACATATTCGCTCTCGCCCGGGCGCACCTCACGTGCGAACACCACCCAGCGAGTGTCTACCTCCTGACCCAGCGGCCAGTAGCAGGTGGACAGCGTCAGCAGCTTGTCGCCGTACTGTAAGTCGACATCCGTGTGGAACCAGCTTCTGTCCATTATCTCCACGATGAAGTTGTTGAAGTCGTTCTGACTCTTGAACTTCGTCTTGTTGACGTATTTGAACACCTCGCCGTATTCCTTCTGCGTGTTTGCGAGCACTCCTGCGAATATCTTGTAGATATGCGTCTTTCCGTCGGGAGTTTCTATCATCACCGTCGGGTGCACCTTGTAGAACTTCACAGGCTCTCTGCTTCGGTCGTTGGGCAGGTAGTACCTTACCGTTGCGAAGCAGTCGCCGTCTATCATATTGTGACCGAACAGTATCAGATTCTGGTCTGTGCCGTCCCACTTGTTCTTGTAGTGGGAGAATATCGTTCCCGACAGCGTTTCGTTTCCGTAGAAGTCACGGTGCAGGTAGTAGTCGTTGTCCTTGCCCTGTACCACGACGTGGTTGAGGTAGGTGCCCTGTATCTTTATCCAGCCTCTTGTATCGGGATTTTCCGCAAGCAGTGCGTCGAAATTCGCATTTATCGGCGTATTCACGAGCGGAGTTACGTTTATCTCCTCTGTTTCCTTAGGCTCCTCCGTTTCTGTTGTTGCGTCAGTTCCTGCCGTGGAGCTTCCCGTGCCCGATGTGGTGGAGATGATTATTTCGGGCGGAGTGAAGTCGTCCATATCTATCGTGCCCGAGTCAACTCCCGCAAGGCTCTGGGTCTGCTTATTCGCCTCCGAGCCGTCCTTTATGCTGGTCAGCTGGAATAGCAGGTAGCCTATCGACACCGCAAACACCACTATCAGCACCAGCATCACTATCTTACGTATCTTCTCGCCCTTTGAGTCACGCTTCTGCGGAAAAGCCGCATGCGCAAAGCGCACGAAGATATTCTGCGGTCTGCCCTTTATCTTGTCCTGCTTTTTCTTTTTCGGTGCAGGCTCTGTGTAGAAGTCCAGCTTATCCAGCGCAATATTGCGTGACGCCGTTTTTTTCTTTGGCTTTTCTTTATAGTTTGCCATACTTCATCACCTTTCAGTAATCTTCCCCTGCGGCTTCAAGCGCCGTTTTAAGCGCCGTCACCGCCGCCGCAGCCCTGACGTAGTCACGCACATCTGCGCTTTCGTCCTGCGGCTTTTTATATATCGTCCTGTCTGCCGTGCAGCGCTTATCCGTGCACACTGCTATGCACACCTCGCCGACGGGGTGCTCCTTTGTGCCGCCCGTGGGACCTGCGACGCCCGTTGTGGAGATGCCGAGCTGTGCCGACGCTGCGGCTCTTACGCCGCGGGCCATCTCCTCTGCGCACTGTACGCTGTACTCGGTGTAGAGCTTTAGCGTTTGTGCCGATACGCCGAGCACCTTTTCCTTTATCCTGTTTGAGTAGCTGCAAACTCCAAGCTCTATCACTGCGGAGCTTCCCGAAACTGCGGTGACAGCCGCAGATATCATACCGCCCGTGCAGCTCTCCGCCGTTGCGAGCCGTATACCCTTATCGCAGCAGGTACGCACCAGCTTTTCCGAAAGCCTTTTCATCTCGGACAGCAGCTGCCCGTAGCTCATCTCATTCATATCAGTCGAAAAGGTCGATGGTCTGCTCGCCGCATCTGAAACGCTTTACCTCTGTTTCAGCCACAGCCTTTTCTATCATGCTGTCAAAGTCGTAGCTCTGCTCCGCAGCCTTTACGTCCTCGATACGGGGCTTAGTCCTCGGGTGCTTCGGCGAGAATACCGTGCAGCAGTCCTCATACGGCAGCGTTGACGTTTCGTAGGTTTCTATCTTACGGGATATCTCGATTATCTCCTTTTTGTCCATTCCGATGACGGGACGGAAAACGGGGTATTCAGCCGCTTCGTTGGTGCAGTAGAGTGCGGTCAGCGTCTGACTTGCCACCTGCGCAACGCTTTCTCCCGTGATTATCGCACCGTAGCCGTCACGCTCGCATATCTTATTGGCTATCTTCACCATCAGCCTTCTCATGAGCACGGTGAAATACTCCTCGGGGCAGTTGTCACGCAGCGCCTCCTGTATCTCGGTAAACGGCACGCAGTAGAATTTTATATCGCCGCAGTAGTTGGTCATCTTCTCGCACAGCGCTTCCACCTTCATCTGCGCACGCTCCGAGGTGTAGGGGGGACTTACGTAGTGTATGCAGTCCACCACAAGACCACGCTTCGCCATCATGTAGCCTGCAACGGGGCTGTCGATACCGCCCGACAGCATCAGCAGCGCCTTTCCGCTGCTTCCGACAGGCATACCGCCTGCGCCGACTATCCTTTCAGCGCCGAGGTAGGCTCCGTTGTCACGTATCTCCAGCCTTACCGTCACCTCGGGGTCATGGACATCAACTTTGAGGTGAGGGAAGTGGGACAGCACTACTCCGCCAAGCTCCTGCTGGATATCGGGTGTTTTCATCGGGAAAGCCTTGTCCGAGCGCTTAGCCTCCACCTTGAACGTTTTTGCACATTCCAGTGCGCTTCTTAAGTACTCCTCTGCGCCCTCTGCCACTGCGGCAAAGTCCTTCGGGAATACCGCACAGCGCTGTATCGCACCTATACCGAAGATATAGGACAGGCGCTTCACGATAACGTCCATATCTGCGCCCTCGGGGGGAGTAACGTATATCGTGGACTGCTTGCGGAAGTATTCAAACTGACCCAGGTCCTTAAGTCTGCGCTTTATATTCTTCTGGAGCATATCCTCAAACGTGGACTTGTTCAGTCCCTTGAGCGCTATCTCTCCGTATTTTACCATTACTATCTCTTTCATAATTACCGTCTGAACCTTTCAATTCCTTTTTTTATATTTTCGCAGAGGATATCAAGCTCCTCCTCGGTGGTGTCGGCGCACATGCTGACACGTATTGCGCTGTCTGCGTCGCTGTCGGAAATTCCGAAAGCGGCGAGCACTCCGCTGGTCTTTCCCTTTGAGCAGGCAGAGCCGCTTGAAACGTATATCTCCTGCTCCTCCAGCGAATGCAGCATTATCTCGCTGCGCACGCCCTTTATGCTGAAATTGACTATATTCGGCACGCATCTGTCATCGGAGTTGAGCTTCACGCCCTCCATCCCCGAAAGCAGCTCCACGAGGTGGCTTTTAAGCTCCGCAAAGCGCTGCTCGTTTCCACGGTAGGACCTTACAGCCGCCGCAAGACCTGCGCAAAGCTCCACAGGCTCCGTGCCGCTTCTCAGCTTCTTCTGCTGACCTCCGCCGTAAAGCAGCGGCGAGAGCCTTGCTCCCTTTCTCACAAACAGAGCGCCGATGCCCTTTGACGAGTGTATCTTATGACCCGACATGGTGATGAAGTCGCCGTCCAGCGGCACTTTCAGAAAGCCCTGTACAGCGTCGATATGTACCATTGTCTTTTCATTCTTCCGCTTGACCAGCCTGTACAGCCGCTTCACGTCCACTTTGAAGCCTGTTTCGTTGTTGACCGCCATGCAGCTGACCATCATCGTCTTATCGTCCACTGCGTCAGCCAGAGCCTGCTCGAAGTCTGCGTGGTCTTTCGGGGAGAGCCTTACCACTTCAAACCCACGCTCCGCAAGCTTATCTATCGGATTTGCGACCGAGGGGTGCTCCATTGCGGTGGTGACTATGCGCTGACCCGTGCGCCTGTAGGTTTCGGCTATTCCGAATATTGCGGTGTTGTTGCTTTCGGTAGCGCCCGATGTGAAGTACACATCACCCTCGGGAAGCACTGACAGCAGCGTTTTTCTGGCGCCGTTTATCACCTTTTCCGCATTTATTCCCATCCTGTGCAGCGAGCTTGCGTTTCCGAAGCACTGCTCCATCGTTTCCTGCACCGCCGTTACAGCTTCCGCACATGGCTTTGTAGTGGCGGCATTATCAAGGTATATCATTATCTTTTATCTCCCTGTTTTCCTTTGCTCATATTTATGTCAGGCTGTCGATCAAGCACCATCTGCGTTGTCAACTGCCGCAACGGCAGGCACAAAGCCTAGCCGTTGAGCAGTTTCCTAGCATCTGGTACTTTCTCGTTCGCCTGGAAATTTCTGTTTTTGGTATGCAGATCTGTTTGTTACACATTTATACTATTATAGTATAGCACATTTTCCTCTGTTTGAATAGTGTTTTTTTAAATTTTTCACGTTTATTTCAAAGTGATTACGGCTTGGTAACAAACGGTTACAAAACGGTTACAGAACAGCTTCAAAGGTTACTGAATTATTACAATTTCCCGAAATTTGGTTACAGTTTTGTCATATATATTGATTTTTCCCGAGGGGGGTGATACAATATAGTCAGAAAGAAGAAATGAAATGATAAATTGATCCTCCAAAAATTCCACTGATGCCCTCGGTCTCCCCGGGGGCATTCGTGGTTTCTGAAATGAGGAAGTTAAGAGAATGAGGAATGAGGAGTGAGGAATGAGGAATTTCGGTATCGGCTTCGCCGATGATATTAAATTTTCGGGGATTCCGCAATATCAGACACGGAAAAAATATTGAATA
>JAGAKC010000217.1 GCA_017848155.1 Oscillospiraceae bacterium
CACCGACAGTTGCAAGGGAATAGGTGTCAAGTATCGTCATGAAATCGCCGCCGTCACGCATCATACCGATGACGACGCCGCCGATGAGGTTTACAAGAGTCGTGATGATGGACATGATCGCATCACCCTTTACGAACTTCGTAGCACCGTCCATGGAGCCGTAGAAGTCCGCTTCACGCTGGATATTGGCACGGCGCACCTTTGCCTGTTCCTCTGTGATTATGCCTGCGTTGAGGTCTGCGTCGATAGCCATCTGCTTACCGGGCATAGCGTCCAGTGTGAATCGTGCAGCTACCTCCGATACACGCTCCGAACCCTTCGTGATAACGATGAAGTTTACCAGAACGATGATTATGAAGATGAGGAAGCCGACGATGGCGTCACCGCCCATTACGAAGTTACCGAATGCTTCGATGACCTCGCCTGCGTAGCCGCTTGAAAGGATGCCTCTCGTCGTCGAGATGTTGAGCGACAATCGCAGCACCGTCGTCATCAGCAGCACGGTCGGGAATACGGAAAACTCCAGAGCTTCTTTTATGAACATCGTCATTACCAGGATTATAAGGCTCAGTGCGATGTTCAGCAATATCATAAAATCCAGTATCCATGAAGGAAGCGGAATGATTATGGCGAGTACAATGAATATAATAAACAGCACCAATGAATTGCTCAATATCTTGCGTATTATTTCACTCACTCCCCTTTCCTGTTTGTTATATCTTGTCTTAATATGTCGTATTGTATATTTTTATATCACGCATGAAGCGTCTTGTTCTTCGCACGATAAACGACGGTCAGCACCTCTGCAACCGCATTATACAGCTCCACGGGGATCTCACGTCCCACATCGACAGTGCTGTACAGCAGCCTTGCAAGGGGCGGATCCTCCATAAGGTACACGTCGTTCTCCTCTGCTATCTTTACTATTCTCAGCGCCAGATGATCCTTGCCCTTTGCTATCACCTGCGGCGCTCTGTTTGCGTCCTGATCGTACCGCAGCGCCACCGCATAGTGGGTAGGGTTACGGATGACCACATCAGCCTTCGGCACGTCCGCCATCATTCGGGACATAGCCATCTGCTGCTGCTTCTGCTTGATCTTGCTTTTTATCTGCGGGTCACCTTCGGTCTGCTTGTACTCCTCCTTGACCTCCTGCTTTGACATCTTGAGCTTCTTCTCAAACTGCCACCACTGGAAAAGAAAGTCAGCAGCCGCCACGAACACCAGCAATATGCATATCAGCATGACCAGATCGAATATGCTTATCAGCGCATAGGTCATACCCTGCATAACGCCTGCATTCATCAGCGCAAGGAACTTCGGCAGCCTTGCCGCCACCTCGCTGTATATCACATAGCCTATGACCGTGACCTCGATCAGACCTTTCAGGATACCGACCGCCGACTGAAGCGAGAACAGCTTCTTTATGCCCGACAGCGGATTAAGCCTTGAAAACTTCGGCCGCAGCGCCTTCATCGTGAAAAGACCCTTTGTCTGCGCTATCGTGGGGATTATGCCGAGAAGCATCGCCACCGCACAGATAGGACCCACTGTTATGACGAATATGGTGATCATCTCGACAAACAGCGCCATTATGTTGTCCTGGTTTATCTCTGTAGTTCCCACACGCTCGAACACGGACGCAGAAAACGCCAGTATATTCTCCGTCACAAAGCCCATGAACAGCCGCATTGCGGCGAAAAGTCCAAGCACCGATATTGCGGTGATTATCTCCTTACTCTGGAGTACATCGCCCTCTTTTCGGGCGTCACGGCGCTTTTTCGGCGTGGCTTGTTCGGTTTTTTCTTCGCCTGCCATCAAGCCACCGCCCTTTCACGCAGGTAATTACGGGACGACCATCTGCCCCAGCAGCCCGTTAAGGTTAGTGAACAGCAGACCCATCATCTCACCCATGAACTCGGATACCATTCCGCAGCTTGCGGCGAGAACGACAAAGCCGACCAGCATCTTAATCTGAATATTGATAACAAACACATGTATCGTCGG
>JAGAKC010000218.1 GCA_017848155.1 Oscillospiraceae bacterium
AGATAAGGATAAGTACACGATCCGTGCTCCTTATGACGGTATCATCACAAGCATAAACCGTGCAAACGGCGGTGATGAGATCGAAGGCGGCTCGGTGTGCTGCTCGCTGGCTCCGTCTGACAGGGTCGAGGTCTATGTTGACGGCGGCGATGCGGCGAAGTTCCGTTTCGGTCAGGAGGTCGTTGTAAAGATCGACAGCGTGGATTATAAGGCCACCTGTGTACAGGCGCCTGACATTGCGCCCTCTACTGCAAGTAATCATGCTACCCGTCGTGCTATCTTCCGTCTTGAAGACGGAGTGATGGACAAGCTGCGTGAGGAGAAGCCTATAGTTATCAGTGCCGGCTGGGCGACTGTTTATGTTACGACAGAGCGCAAGAATGTTCTTGCCGTTCCCGATTCAGCTGTAAAGACCAGCGGCAGCACATCAAGTGTGACTATTCTGGACGGCGAAGAGCGATTCAGGCTCAATGTGACTATCGGTCAGAGTCTGGGCGGTTACACTGAGATACTGGACGGCATATCAGAGGGCGACCTTGTGATCGCCGATGGTAGCGGACTTTTCACCTCTGATCTTAAAGAGGACGCCGAGGAAGAAAACGGCGGCTGGGGCGATTGGAACGGTGAGTGGAATGGCGAGTGGAACGGTGAATGGGACCGTGACTGATATAAAATGATCAACGGCGGATAGAAATATCCGCCGTTTTATTTTGTGATATCAAGCAGTGCTGAGATGTCCGCACTGTAATCTTCTATGATCGAATTGTTTTCGATGATTATATCTCCGATATGCTCGAGGGCGATACTGTTAAGCTGCTCGTAGGCTGCTTCGGGCAGTATACCACGATCTCTGCAAAGTGCATCTGCATTGCCATCATATACCGCTTGCAGCAGCTCGATCGCAGCAGCGTCAAGAGAGTCCCCGAATCGCTGCCATTCCATCTGTAGCGTGGAGAAATCATACATCGAATGTACTTCTGTGGCGGCAAGCTCGGTGCGCTCGTCAAAGACGTCAGCTTCTATACACTCGGTCATTTCGGTTATCTCTTCGATCTCGGGTGCGCCTTCGGGAGATTCCTCTATTATCAGCTTGCGTGCTATCTCCTCGGATTCACGACGTATCTGCTCAAGACCGCTGATGTCGATCTTCACATCCTTCGGGGGAGCAGAGGGGCCGTAGCCCGAGGAACAATACCGTTCGTCAGGATCAGCTTCATATGCTTTTTTCTTTGTCTTTTTTGGAGGAAATATTCCTTTTTTGTCGCACCAGCTGTTTACCGTATCGGTGATAAGGCTTGCAAACTGCGGTTCGGATGCGGCACGGTACAGCTTATCCCGATTCATGAAATCCTCAAGCACATTCTTTGTGTTTGCGCTTATACCGTATCGGAAGCCTACACGCTTTCTTAGTGCTGCTTCAGTCGCTTTGAGGATATAGCCAATAAAGCTGCGGTAGGGAGCAAACTCAAAGCGCTCCAGCGCAGGCTTTCCCATTTTCACGCAATAGCGTGTGACGGCGCTGACCTTGCAGGTGCGAAATCCATCCATCCTGTCAAGATCGACATATGCTCCGGCGAAGGGAGTCCAGTTGAAATCCTTCTTTGGCCTGCCGCATATAAGACCGAAGAGCGGGATGTCACGATCGTGGAAATATCTGTTCAGCGCTTTCAGGACTATCTCTATAGCCTCATCCATCAGCTGCGGCACGTTGTCCTCCTTGAAGAATATGCTACTCTTCAGGTCGTATGAGGAGCATTTGATAAGATAATCAAGTTTTTTTGTATAATTGCTCGAAAGAAGCTCCTGCATCACCTTGTCCGTATTTTCGCTGCTTACGGGAAATGCGTCGGAGTATACCGAGAAATCCGCATCGATATGGTTAAAGGCATACAGGTCGCTTATCCACATCGGCATGACCTTGTCAAGATACGGACAGAAGCTGCGGCAATTCTCCCATACACCGATAAGCCTGTTGAGCGAATCCTCCGCAGATATCACGCCTATCTTGTTAAGCAGCTCGTAGCAGTACAGCATGATATACGGCTTGTCGGTCTTTCTGTAGATACCGCGGCGGACATCGGTGCGCCATGTGAAGTAGGTGCGCAGCTGTTCCAGTGACAGCGCACCGTAAACGGGGCGCTCAACTGAGCAGAAGGCGGTTCGTGGAAAATCATCTGTTACGTCTTTCATGAACTCGCCCTGCTTTACTATGGTTATCTCAGCGCACTGCCGCAGCATATAGCCGTTGTAGATGGTCTGTCCAAGCTCACGCATACTGCGTATCTTTTCGGTTATCGGGCTGTCATACGGTGTGTCGTGCGCATATGCGAGGTCGTCAGCTGAAAGGTGCGCTTTGTTGTCAGGCTTCTTTTCACGATAATACGATACACTATCACGTGGCGGTATCTTTTCTCCGCCCATAAGGCTGTCTGCCGCATCACGTATAGCATTGCCCACCACGTTTTCAATGCGTGAGCGTATAAGTCGTTTTACCTCGTCCTCTATTTCCTTTTTCGTTTTTGCGGCACTGTTGAGAAACAGTTTGAACTTATCAGACGGCATGATGCAGCACCTCCTTTCGCAGAGATAGTATATATTGTTTAGTTAATTATATCATCACATTCTGAAAAAGTCAATGAAAAGACCGCTTCTGGATCACAGAAGCGGTATGATGTCTTATTTTTCGATCGTAGTGTACAGCTGCTGGTCCCAGTCGTCAGGGAATCCCAGATGCGAAAGCTTTATAACTCCATGATTTTTACCTATCTGCCTTACAAGAGGCTTTGCGATGCGTGTGTTCCAGTTTTCCTTGTCATGGTAGAGCTGCTTCAGTATCATTATATATCCGAATACATTCGGCTCAAGCTCGGTGTCGAAGCTGTGCGGAGTCTTTGGCATTACGGGGAAGGAGTTTCCGTAAAGCCTGTTGTAGTGCGCACAGTAATTGCGCAGCTCGTTCATGCAGAATATCCAGTTGTCAAGATCGGAGCTTGAGCAGTCGTAGTACTTGTCGGCAAGCTCTTTTTTGTCGGCATTGTGCATGTCCTTATAGAAAAAGGCCAGCGTACCGAAGCTGAAAAGCTCCATCACTACCCACAGCGGAAAGTCGCCCTGATATTTTCGGTTGTAGTGGCGGACAAATTCACGATCCTCATTCTGTTCAACAAGGTGTCTGATCTTTGACATAAAGGCATTGTGGTTATGGCGGAAATCAAAATTCGACGCATTCAGATAGCCAAGTGCGCCGTACTTCAGCGCATGGTAGTTGGATATTGCAGCACGAAGCGCTATCTCTACCTCCTCCAGCGCAGCCAGAAGTATGCTTCTGAGCTTTCTGTCGAACTCGTAGACCTGCATGATCTTGTTGAAGGAAGTGCCCTCTTCGTAACGCTTTTTGCTTATCTCAAACGGCTCAAAGTAGTTTACGAGCCGGAAATAGTTGATGTATTTCAGCGTTTCACGGGCATATTCCATGCTTTCTATCTCGCAGCCACGCTCTTTCAGCTTTGATATCTGTTGGTCAATGGTTGCCGGTAGCTTTGCTTTTGCCATTATCTACTCCTTGATTTGTGGTCAGTCTGTCCAGAAATACTCACGCTCGTGCTTCGTTTCCCTTGTCATCAGTGCGGATATGCTTTCTCTGGGGTCGCTGCCCTCATAGCATATCTTTACTATCTGCTCGATTATCGGAGTGTCGACTCCGTGCTGCTGTGCCAGCTTGAATGCTACCTTACTGCTGAGATAGCCCTCTACCGTGCCGACCTGTGCAACTGCTTCGGGAGCAGGTATGCCTGTGCCTATGAGATTACCTGCACGGAAGTTTCGGGAATGCTGCGAGGTGCAAGTGACGATAAGGTCGCCTATGCCTGCCATGCCC
>JAGAKC010000219.1 GCA_017848155.1 Oscillospiraceae bacterium
ATAGGCAACATTCACAAAAAACGATCGGGCGTTATGGCAGAATTATTTATAATGCAATGAAGCGGCTACCACTTATCTCCTGAAAACGACCGACCGTCGCAAAACGCTTGAAAACAGCAGCAATATGAGCTATACTTAGATCACAACAGGAGGTGAGGCAATGGATATAGAGGTAAAGTTCGATCCGCGGTATACAGTGCCTAAGGTGATGGTGCTTACTGACAGGCTGACCGAGGAGATAAATGCACTTGTGGCGAGATTGTCAGAAGAAACTCCACAGCTAATAGCTGGCTTTCAAGGCGATATATTGAGACTTATCGAGCCGCAGGAACTGTTGAGGGTGTATTCAAGTGACAAAAAAGTGATCGCCGTGACAGCGGACGGCGAGTTCATCCTTAGGCAGCGTTTGTACGAAATAGAAGATCGTCTTGTGGGCACTAAGCTCGTCAGGATATCAAATTCTGAAATAATAAATATGGCAAAGGTCAGAAGCTTTGATCTCAGCATCGCAGGAACGATATGCGCAACGCTGTTTGATAGCACAAAGGCTTACGTTTCCAGAAGATACGTAACAAGGATAAAAAAGATATTAGGTATATGAGGTGGTATTATGAAGAAAGTGATTTTAAGAGCGGTTTTGGGTCTGCCTGTGGGAATAGCTATAGGTCATGTGATAACTGTGCTGATATCCCTTATGAATGGTGAGGGGAGCTACTTTGCCTGTGCGCCGCAGTTTGTGGAGCTTATCGGCGATGAAGCGATTGCGGTGGCTGTTCAGACTCTGCTGTGCGGTATAATGGGCATGGCATTTGCCGGAGCATCGCTTGTGTGGGAGAGCGAAAAGTTGAGCATAGTGGCTCAGACCGGCATCTGCTTTGGCATATATGCGGCAGTCTTGCTGCCTATCGCATATTTCGCAAACTGGATGGAGCACTCTGTTGTGGGAGTATTGAGTTATATTGCGATATTTGTCGGAGTTTTCGTTATCACTTGGATAACGCAGTATTTCGCATGGAGGGTCAGGATAAAGGAAATCAATGCAAGTCTGAACAAATAAAAGCTGAAAGCGCAGGCATGACCTGCGCTTTTTCTGTGGACTTTTTTCAATTTATATGGTACAATATACTGAGAGGATTATGGTTTGTTGCGAAAGAGTGAGGCTGTATGGGAGGTATACGTGCGGTCATGCTTTATGAGGTGTCGTCAAAAGGCGAGATCACAATATATTCCGATATGCTTTAGGATATCGGAATAGCTGTCGCATAACATAATGTATCGGAGGAGCGGATATATGAGGACCTACACCATCTGCGGCAGCATGAGGTTTGCCGTGGAAATGAAAGAGATAGCTTTTCAGCTTGAAACACAGAGAGGATATAATATCCTCCAGTGCGTTTACTGCGATGGCAGACCGTCCGATGAAGAAATGAAATGACTTGAAGCTGCGCACTACCGTAAGATAGACCTCAGCGACGGGATATATGTCGTGAATATTGGCGGCTATATCGGTGATTCGGTCAGGAATGAGATAGAATATGCCGAAAGAAACGGCAAGGAAATAATATATCATTGCGAAACACATTGAAAGGAAACAACAGATGACAAAATACAGATACATGGCGCCATGCCATTTCGGACTTGAAAAGACGCTCTCGTTTGAGGTGAAGAAGATAGGCGGCGAGGACATCGTCGTCAGCGACGGCCGTGTCATGTTCAGCGGTGACGCTTCGGTATGCGTCAGGGCTAACATATGTCTTTCCACAGCGGAGCGTGTGGGAATAGTTCTCGGTCAGTTCAGGGCTAAGACCTTTGACGAGCTGTTTGAGGGCATAAAAAAGCTTCCGCTGTCGGAATATATCGGCAGATACGACGCTTTCCCCAATACGGGACATTCGCTGAACTCGGTGCTGAAAAGCGTTCCTGCATGCCAGAAGATAATCAAAAAGGCTATGGCGGTGAACCTCTGCAAGGCATATGGACTCAACACCATGCCAGAAAGCGGCGCAGTGTGCCAGATACGTTTCTCCATAATGAAGGATGAGGTGCTGCTGATGCTTGACAGCAGCGGTGTGGGACTTCACAAGCGTGGCTACCGCCGTGACAGCAACGCCGCACCTATCAAGGAAACGCTTGCGGCAGGTATAATAGATATTGCAAGAGTACGTGAAAATGACGTTATCTGTGACCCGTTCTGCGGCTCGGGTACTCTGCTGATAGAGGCGGCGCTCAAAGCGCTGAACATTGCGCCCGGACTTAAGCGCAGCTTTGCGGCGGAGAAATTCGGGTTCATTCCCGAAAAGCTGTGGCAGGAAGCACGTGCACAGGCTGCGGAGCAGGTAAAGCACGATACACAGTTCAGGGCATTCGGCTATGATGTGGACGGTACCTGTGTGGAGCTTACCGCTGCCAATGCCAGGAAAGCAGGAGTTAAGCTGACCTGTGAGCGGCGTGACATAAAGGATTTCGTAAGTCCTGCGCAGCCGATGAAGATAATAACCAATCCGCCCTATGGTGAGCGTATGCTGGAGGTGTCGGCTGCACGTGACATTTATCGCATCATGGGTGAAAAGCTGCTTCCGCTGAACGGAGATCAGCTGTACATCATAACTCCCGATGAGGAATTTGAGGATATCTTCGGTCAGAAGGCGGACAAAAACCGTAAGCTGTATAACGGAATGATGCTCTGCCGACTTTATTCATATTATAAATAAAACGATGACAAAAAAGAAAAGAGAAAAAATACGTTATGACGGTGCTGTCCTCTGGGGCATATTTCCGTATCTTATAATGGTGTGCATTGCGCTGATGTACACCATCTGCCGAAGCCATGTGGTGATATGCTCGATCGTTATGAGCCTGATGTGCTGCGGCGTGTATATGGCAATGTTCTGGTGCGTTAAAAAGCCGTGGGGCTCGGTGGCGATAACCCTGATTATGCTGCTTATGTGTTCGGGCGCTGTGGGCGTGGTCGGCATGGCTTTTCTGGATTTCACGGGAAGAGCAGGCGGCGGTGGCTCGGATGCCTTTGCCGAGGGCGGATTCGTCCACTTCCTGTTTACGGCCTCGCTTACCTTTGACCCGATATATGCGGTGGCTGCGATGATACTCTTTTCCGTTATAATCGGAGTGGCTGCCTGCTATTTTTCTGCGGTGCTGCCGAGGGTCAGCTTTCTTATGCTTCCGCTGTTTATTCCGATAATCCTGTGTGCGAGGACGGGCGGAGGCCTGCCTGTCTGGATACAGATAGCGGTATTCGGTACGTTCATAATGTCTGCGATATGCTCGGCACGCAGGTGTGAGAGCAGCGATACTCTTGTATTTGTTGAAAAGGGAAACTGGCACGGGATAGTTGCTGCGGTGTGCGCTGCGGTGGTGGCCAGCGCAGTTGCCGCAGCAATACCAAAGGACAACGAAACGCTGCTCAAGGAGTATGTTGACAGCTTTCTCGGCTCGGGTGCGGGATTTTCGCAAGGCGGCAATACACTGAGCAACTTTGCGACCAGTTCTTCTGTCAACAGAGGCGGCAATGAGCTTCCTGACGATCTGTTGTTCACTGTGCAGACTGATGTCCCGACTTATATCGACCGCTGGGCGTTTGACTGGTACAACGGCGCAGAGGGCTGGAGCCTTATGCAGGAAAATGATAATATGGGGTATCCTGACTGGCGCAGCAGTGCCACGGTAAGGAGAGTGCCTACACTTATCGCACTTCTGAAAAACGGTGTGCAAGAGGGGAAGCTTGAGGAATACTCGGAGCTTCTGGATGCGCTGCCTTATACCGATACAAGATCGGGCTACATGTACATAAAGGTGATGGACGGTTCTTCGACAAGGGTGGTGCTCCATCCGCTGGGCACGTACAGCGTTGACATCCACGATTACAGCGGATGGCTATATCACACAAAGAGTGTGGAGCTGTTTACGGAATATGACATCGAGTCGCCGCAGTATCTTGTGCGGTATGCAGCGGACAGGCCTGTGGCGGAGTATGCGGCTGCTTTAAAGGACGTTGACCTTGAGCGGCTACTTTTTGACGCCTGCGAGGAGAGTGTTATAGATGGAGCGATGGCTAATGCATTCATCGAGGAATATCGCCTTGCCCGGTCCTATCAAAAGACGTTCGGCACACAGGGAGTTTCGCCCGAGATAGCTGAACTGGCGCAGGAGATCACCGCAGGTCTGGACAATGATTATGAAAAGGCTCTTGCGATAGAGAGATGGTTCGGCGAACAGGAATTTGTGTATGACCTGCGATTCATTCCGATGGAGGTCAGTGCGGAGTATTTCCTGTTTGACAGCCATCGTGGCATATGCAGCGACTATGCCACGGCATTTACGCTCCTTGCAAGGGGCGCAGGACTTACTGCAAGATACGTGGAAGGATTCTCTCTGTCAGAGGATTCAAAGGACGAGCGTGGAATATACAATGTGACAGGTGCAGATGCACATGCATATACACAGGTGTATATAAAGGGCTGCGGCTGGGTGAATTTTGACGCTACCCTGTACGCTATTCCTGCGGAGGATATGCTGCCGCCGTGGGTCATGGTGCTTATCATCGTGCTTGCAGCCTGTGCGGTGGCTGCGCTGGTGATAATGATATTTGCAAAGCCGCTGGGATATGCGTGGTTCATTGTTACATATCCCGTCAGAAACAGCCGTGTCTGTGTGCGCAGGGTAGCGCTGTATGCAAGAGAGCTTGCGGGCAGGATAAGCGGCAAGGCCGAGCTTTCGCTTTCCATGGGCGAAACGGAGGAGATACTTTCTGCGGCGCTGGATATGCCGTGTGAAGCGGCTGAGATAAGAGCTGCCGCCGATGCGCTGATGTATTCGGACGGCGAGGTGTCGTGCGATAAGCAGCGCCTGCTGGAGGATCTTAAGAAGCTGCGCAGACAGCGAAGGAGGCTTGGAAAATGACCTTGTCGGGACTTGTTCAGGGGCCGATCTTTATAGGCGTCATACTGGTGTTTATCAACGGATATACAGGCTGGCTGCTGCTTTATACGATACTGGCGGCGGTGCTTATATCGTTCGTTGTGTGCCTGTTTTCGAGAAAAGGCTATGAGGTATCGGTGGAGGAGTTTTCGGGAATAGTGCAGTCGGGTCAGAATTGTACCGTCAGGATAACTCTCAGGAAAAAAGGCTTCTGCTTTCTTCCGAGGATAACCGTGTACGGTGAGCTTTCGGGACAGAAGTTTGCTGCAAAGACCTCTCTTCTTTTCAGAAACACAGTGTCGCTGGATGTGAGGATAAGAACATCGCAGTGCGGTCTTCAGCATGCAAGGATAACACGTTCCGTGGGAGAGGACCTGGTGGGCATGTTCTGGTTCAAGCGCCTCTGGGAGCTTGAAACGTCTGTTGCGGTTCTGCCGAAGCGTGTTAAGTATACGGGGCCTGAGGTGGTGCCCAGCCTGCTGCCGTCCGAGGATGAGGACAGGGAAGAGGGCGCTACGGTACAGTTCGGCGGCGTTCCGGGATATGAGCATCGGGAATATGTTGAGGGTGATTCGCCGAGGAAGATCAACTATAAGCTGTCCGCTAAGAAAAAACAGCTTATGGTGAGGCTTGATGAAAGCTGCGGCAATGAAAGCACCCGCCTTGTGCTGACGGGCGATGCAGACAGCGGCTGTGCGGAACAGGCGTTTGCGCTTGCGGAGAAGCTCGTTATCAAGGGTGATCCTGTGTCGGTGCATCATCACGGCGACAGTTTCTCGGCGGTGCTGCCGTCATCCGTCGAGCAGCTGCGAGAGTGGCTGGCGTTCAGGCGGTTTGATGTCAGCGGTGAAACGGGGCAGCTTCCGTCGGGAAGCGTTTGCGTCGTGATATCTCCGCAGGGGATAGCTATAAGATGAATGGAGTAGTGTCATGAAATGCAGAAAATGTGGAATTGAGGGCGGCGATCGCTCTTTTTGTACTAACTGTGGCAGTCCGATAGGTGATGTGCACAGGAAGTTTCCGGTGTGGCTGATAGTAATTGCAGCTGTTGTCGTTATTGTAGTGGCAGTGGTGCTGGTGTTTGTGCTGAACGGTCAGGATGATAATAATGACAAGGATACTATCAGCGCTGCGGAGAAGTATATGGAAGATGAGGAATATGAAAAAGCCATAGACGTATATGATGATATCCTTGATGAGGATGATGAGAATGTAGCGGCATATCTTGGTATGGCAGAGGCTTATGAGGAGCTTGGAGATATCGAAGAAGCAGCAGAGGTGCTGGAAGAGGGCTATGAAAAGACGGGCTCGTCCAGAATAGAGAAGGTGCTGAAAAGGCTTGAAAAGCCGAAACAGGATGACACTATATCTTCAGCGCCTGCAGCTACTGATGCTCTTGTGGTAGTTGGTAATGAAACAGAGATGCCTGATCTGATCGGGATGACATGGGATGAGGCTGTCAGCAAGTATTCGTCAGTCCTTGATCTTGTCGCTCAGCAGGAGTGGTCAACGTTTGAAAAGGACATCATCTTCGAGCAGAGTCTTCCTGCGGGAAGAAAAGTCAAGGTCGGAAAAACGGTCACAGTAAAGGTCAGCAAGGGTGTGAAGCAGATAGAGATACAGGATCTGACAGATCTCAGTGTCGATGCGGCTGAGCGTCAGCTGAAAAAGGATGGCTTTATCGTAAAAAAGACATATGAAGAAAGCAATGCAGTTGCGAAAGACCATATAATCAGGACAGAACCGGCGGCAAATGAGAAGGCGGATCAGGGATCGGGAGTGACGCTGATCATAAGTCTTGGCGCAGATGATGCGATGATATCTGTTCCGATGCTTACCGATATGCATGTGGATGAAGCAGTGGAGCGTTGTGAGGAGTATGGACTTAAAGCTGAGATAAGGACCGTTGATAGTGCGGACCATGCTGAAGGTCTGGTCATCTCACAGAGTATTGCACAAGGTGAGCTTGTCGAAAGAAACGTCAGTATCGTTCTTGATGTAAGCAGTGGGGTCGCACCTGAAAAAACGAAGAAATTCGGTTTTACTGTCCCTGAAAGCGCAACGGGCGAGTTTGAATTTTTGTTCTATGTTGACGGAGCGATCGACAACGAGCGTGGTGGAGAGATACTTGATATAGGCATAGATCAGAACAAGATCATACCCTATGAGATATCGGGAAGAGTCGGCGAGGTAAAGGAGTTAGTTATAAAGCCCAGATCGGCAGTCACGGGCAAGACCGGTACGTATATTGTAGTATCGTTTAACTTTGAGGCTGATGAGGTGAGATATAATATTACCGAAAAAAATACTAACGTTTTTCAAGAATTGGGTCAGTGATCTATTGCAGCCTGTCGGATGCGTCTGACAGGCTGCTTTTGCTGATTATATCCGATATACAAATAGTATAATGCTTGTTTGATATTCCTGTTTGTAAAATCACTGTGGGAAGTATATATGTATCGGATATAAACCATGATATCTTTGGATCATTAAATAATAATTGTTTAAGAAAAATTAAAAAAACACTAGCATTTTTCTGAATAATCTGTTATAATAGATTATGTGGCGAAATGTGCCCTTAAATAATGGCAGATTTTTCCGCAGACAACGTTAAAAATGCCATGCTCTGTCGTGCACGGCGGACTTGGCGTAAATAAAATTCAGGAGGAATATTCCAATGGCAAAGAAATATTGTTATCTGTTCTCCGAGGGTAATGCAGACATGCGTGAGATCCTCGGCGGTAAGGGTGCAAACCTGGCAGAGATGACCAACATGGGTCTTCCCGTTCCCCAGGGCTTCACTATCTCTACTGAGGCATGCACAGCTTACTATGATGACGGCCGTCAGATCAACCCCGAGATCATGGCTGAGATCAACGAGTACATCACAAAGATGGAAGAGGTTACTGGCAAGAAGTTTGGCGACAAGACAAACCCCCTGCTCGTTTCCGTTCGTTCCGGTGCACGTGCTTCCATGCCCGGTATGATGGACACCATCCTCAACCTCGGTCTTAACGAGGACGTTGTTGAGTACATGGCTGAGGCTTCCGGCAATGCTCGTTGGGCATATGACTGCTACAGAAGATTCATCCAGATGTACTCTGACGTAGTTATGGAAGTTGGTAAGAAGTACTTTGAAGAGCTTATCGACGAGATGAAGGAAAAGAAGGGCGTTAAGCAGGACGTTGAGCTGACAGCTGACGACCTCAAGG
>JAGAKC010000220.1 GCA_017848155.1 Oscillospiraceae bacterium
CGGGCGTGGGAAAGCTGTCGGGGCGCTGCGAGGAGTGGTTTTCGGGGTACAGCTGCTCAACGGGCGGAGCGCTTAAGGAGCTGCGCTTCGGCGGCTGCCGTGTGACGGGGGAGCAGCTGCGTGATACCTTTCAGCTTCGCAGCACCGCTGTCACGATATCCTATACCGAGGGGCGCTTCGTCTTTACCTGTAAGGGGATAGGCGAAAACCGAGGACTTAGCCTCAACGGAGCTGACCACCTTGCCGATAAGGGATATTCGGCGCAGCAGATACTGGATGTCTTTTTCAGCGATATCACCCTTTCGCCCTGCGGAATTTCTTAAATTCAATACAATAATATAAAAAAGTGGTTGTTAAAAAATAATTAATGTGCTATACTTAATAACGGGAATAATTATGCGTGTCGGTGCGACCTTTTGAGCACCTGCGTCGTTTTATTTATATCGGAATCGGAAAGGACAGGTACAGCACATGTCTTATATGGAAGATAATCAGCAGCTGATAGCAAGGCTCGGCGAGGAGATATCAAAGGTCATCCGCGGCAAGGGAAACGCCGTGACGATGATACTTACGGCGCTGCTGTCGGAGGGTCATATCCTTATCGAGGACGTGCCCGGTGTGGGAAAGACCACCCTTGCGATGGCGCTCGGAAAGGCAACGGGACTTGGCTTCCGCAGGGCGCAGTTTACTCCCGATGTCATGGCGTCGGACATCACGGGCTTCACCATGTACAACAAGGAGGAGGACCGCTTTGAATACCGTGCAGGCATCGTCATGACGAATATCCTGCTTGCGGACGAGATAAACCGTACCTCGCCAAAGACCCAGTCCGCCCTGCTTGAAGCGATGGAGGAGAAGCGTGTTACGGTAGACGGAGTGGTGCACAGGCTGCCCTCGCCCTTTATCGTTATCGCAACGCAGAATTCCCAGGGCTATGTGGGTACGTTTCCGCTGCCCGAGGCGCAGCTCGACCGTTTCCAGCTTAGGATAAGCATGGGCTATCCCACCGTCGAGGAGGAGATGGACATACTTATGGACAGGCTTTCGGGAAATCCTGCGGATGATGTGCAGCCTGTCATGACGTCAGAGCAGCTTGCACAGTGCATCGAGGACGTTAAGAGCGTGAACTTTGCGCAGAGCCTTTGCAGATACGTTGCGGAGATATCCGCCGCTACCCGAGTGCATCCCGGGGTGGAGCTTGGTGCAAGCCCCCGTGCGTCCCTTGCGCTTATGCAGGCGAGCCGTGCGTTTGCCTATATCCACGGCAGGGACTACGTGGTGCCCGAGGACATTGCGAGTCTTATCTATCCCGTATTCTCGCACCGTATCGTGCTCCGTCAGGAGGCACGCATGAAGCGCAGGGATGTGTATTCGGTGCTGAATGATGTCATGGGCAGCGTGACAGCGCCGCTCAGAGGTCGCTGACATGACAAGGAACAGGGTGCTTTATGTGCTTTTCCTGCTCGGATGTCTTGTGTTTTCGGCAGCGTACAGGAGCCGTATCTCGGCGGTGCTGCTGGTGGCGGCTGCGGCATATCCGCTGCTTGCGCTGGTGGCTGCGCTGATAAGCGTGCATACAGTCAGGGTCGGCTTTGGTCTTACAAGGTCGGTGCATGAAAAGAACGAGCAGTTTGAGCTGCCCGTATACGTCAGGAACAACTTCATATTCCCGTTTGCGCCTGCGGAGCTTACCTGCTTCATTCCCGACAATGATACGGGACTTTTCCTTAAAAAGCAGGTTTTCGTTTCGGTATCGCCGCTGAAAAAGATGAGGATATTCATTCCCTGCATGCACAGATACCGCGGCGACTATCCCGCACAGATAACACGTGTCACGGTGTACGACCCCCTTAAGATAATAAGGGTGTCACGCAGGGCAAATTCGCAGATGCAGCTGGTGATACTTCCACGCAGGATACAGCTGAGCAGGCTGTCCGCACTTTTCGGCGGCGACAGGGGAGCTGTACCCGAGCATGTAAAGGGCGGCGACAAGGAGGATTTCTCCCACGTGCGTGATTACAGGATGGGAGATATCCTTCAGATGATACACTGGAAGCTGACCGCAAAGCAGCAGGAGCTTATGATAAAGGAGTACGAATCCGACGGCGACCGCCGTGGCACGGTGCTTTTCGGCTTCGGCGATGACGAGGCTGCGCCGTATACTCTGCTGCGCAGGTCTGATGCGGTCATCGAAGCTGTCGTTGCGGTGGTGATGGCTGCCATGAGGGCAGGCGTAAAGGTCGTGGCTGATATGGGGTGCGAGCTTTTCGGGGCAGTTTCTGTGGCTGACAAGGCGGATTTCGAGCGCTTTTTCGATATGATGTCGGTGCTGCCGCCCGACGCTCACGGACGGGAGCTTGGCGAGCTCATCGCTGACCGTGTGCAGTGCGACGGCTCGGCTATGTTCATAGTGACTCCGCTGATGACGGCGGAGATAACGGCTGCTGCGGATGCGGCGGCGGAGCTGTCCCGTGGCATCGTGGCGCTGATATACGTGAACTGTACGGGAAAGCCGATGCAGACCGATATGGGCGAGGAGCGGCGCTTCCTTTTTGCGGAGCTTGTAATGCCCGATGTAAGCTCCGACAGCGACAGCGCTTTCTCGGATATGCAGGAGCAGCTTCTGTGCGAGCTTACAGAGCCGCAGTGACAGGTGAACGTGCAAAACCTGCCTGTTGCTGCGCTCTCGGTTTTCTTTGGATAAATTTTAAAAAATCTCTTGACAAACCGAAAAGTATATGGTATAATATATTCACTGTTTGAAAGACAGCAGCTTATATCTGTTTATCGGCATTTGGAGAATTACCCAAGTGGTGAAGGGGCTCCCCTGCTAAGGGAGTAGGTCGGGTAACCGGCGCGAGAGTTCAAATCTCTCATTCTCCGCCAGTACAGAAACCGTGATTGATACGATTCAGTCACGGTTTCTGTATTTTTCGGAGCTTATTACACTGCCGCCTGACATTCGTCTGATGAAAAAGTTGTGAAATTTTTTCGACAGTGCTTGAAAAAGTCGGGGAAATGTGGTAGAATGATATTGCAATAATTTTTCAGAAAGAGGTGCTGTACATGGATATCAAGGCAAAGATCGACGAGATCGTTGACAAGGTGAAGAACGACAAGGACTTCGGTGACAAGTTCCAGAAGGAGCCTATCAAGGCTGTTGAGGAGGTACTCGGTGTCGATCTTCCCGATGATGTTGTAAAGAACGTTATCGACACTGTCAAGACTAAGGTCGATTTCGGCGGTATTGCTGACAAGATCGGCGGTCTTTTCGGCGGCAACAAGTGATCAGGCGATCAGGTGATCAGGCTATCAGGTGATCAGGCTATCGGGCGATAGCTCACACAACGACCCCATCTGTAAACGGCAGGTGGGGTCATTTTTGTGTGAAATGTGATTTTTTTTGATCTTCCCCTTGATATTTCTGTTAAAATGTGTTATGATATATTATGTATAATAATATATAGTTCAGGCGGATACGTGTTCCGTCTGAAAAGGGGGAATATCCTATGCTTCGAGGAAAGAAGATCATAGCGCTGTGCCTTTCCAAGGTGAGTACACCTGACTGTCATTCGATAATTTCCGAGCTGAATAATCAGCTCTGCGATGACGGATACAGGGTGTTCGTGTATGCCACCTCCACTGATCTTTACTGGAATACTCCGAGTGAGATCGGTGAAAGCTCCATTTTCGGTCTTATCGACTTCGATATGATCGATGTACTGGTAGTGCTGTACGAGATGATAAAGAACAGGAAGATCTCGGACGGACTTATCGCAAAGGCAAGGGAAAAGGGGATCCCTGTGTTTATAGTGAACGGTAAGGTGGACGGCTGCATCAACATCAATTACGACTACAGGGCAGGCTTTGAGCAGGCTGTGCGACATGTGTTTGAAACTCATGCGGTGAAGCGTCCGCACTTCATGGCAGGCATGAAGGGCAATTCCTTCTCGGAGGAGAGGCTGGATGTCTTTAAGGAGCTTACCAAAGAGTACGGTATAGAATACAGCGATGATATGGTGAGCTACGGCGATTTCTGGTCGGGTCCTACCCGTGATGCCACTGAAAAGCTGGTGGCGAGAGGAAAGCTGCCCGAGGCCATCATCTGCGCAAATGACACCATGGCGGTGACGGTGTGTGCTGTGCTGAAGCAGCACTGCATAATGGTGCCTGATGACGTTCTGGTAACAGGCTTCGACGGCATCGACGATGTCCAGATCGCAAGCCCTACTATCTCCACATATACCTGCAGCAACGCAAAGGTCGCAGAGAGCATCGCAGATATCCTGCGCTCGGGCTACGTGCCGAAGAACGGCGCTGATATCGACCTTGTTCCTGCGGAATCGCTGGGACAGTCCTGCGGCTGCGTGAGGGAGGCTAACATAAATCCGTCGGAGTATCTCCAGCAGCTGAACGACCGCTTCAACCGCTATC
>JAGAKC010000023.1 GCA_017848155.1 Oscillospiraceae bacterium
AGTTCTACCCTGCCGACCTCAGGGTCAGACAGGCATTTTATGAAGCCTACGAAAAGCTGAAGGAATACAAGGTCAGAGATATCACGCCTACGGTAGACAGATTCGGCGTGTCCAATAAGGAGCTTGAGGAAGCACGTGAGCTTCGTCGTTTCACGGATTTTCTTTCGCAGCAGGTAGACGAGATATTCGGCGAGGGAGTTGCACAGCTCATCACGGACGGACGCTGCATCCCCGATGAGCTCATCCGCTTCATATGCGAAACGGCGAAGTACTTCTCTGCTGCTTCGGAGAAGCTCATAAAAAAGTACATCGCCGATGACGAAAGCGGAGTGATGGAATGAACTATGTGCTTGACAAACTGCCCTCCGCCGTCAGGATAGACGGACGGGCGGTGCCCATCAATACGGATTTTCGCATATGTCTGCGGATACTCCGTGCATTTGACGATGACGACCTGCTGGATCACGAAAAGCTGTCGGTGATGCTTACGCTGCTTTATCCGACGATACCCGATAACACAGCCTCTGCCGTTGCGCAGGGGCTGAAATTTTTGAACTGCGGCAAGGCGGCGGACGCAGCACGTCTGAAGCAGCTGCAGGTATACAGTCTTGAAAAAGATTCCTGCTACATTTTTACGGCTTTTAAAAGCACTTTTAACATAGACCTTGAAAACACAGAATATCTCCATTGGTGGAAATTCCGCAGTCTTTTTGCCGACCTCGGCAAGGACTGCTTTTTTAATACGCTGGTGAGCCTCAGAAGCCGCAGGAACAGCGGCAAGCTCACCAAGGACGAAAAGGAGTTCGTGCAGCGAAATGCGGACATCATCTCGCTGAGCGACGACCGCCGTGATCGTGCGGTACAGGACTTTGTATCGAAGATAGGAAGGAGGACACCGAATGCCACAGGCTGACGGATATGTACGTATAGTTACCCGTAACGACACATCGGAAGCGGAGCGCTCCACTGAGCAGCTCGGCGATGCTATTGCTGACGCCATGGACACATCGTCTGTTGACCGCATGTCAAGGGCGGTGGATGGTCTGGGCGACACTCTGGGCGATGTGGACTCTTCTGCGGTCGACGGCTTACGTGACGGCATTGACGATGTCGGCTCTGCGGCGGTCACTGCAGGAGAGCTAATTCAGGCAAACCTTATCTCCGATATCGTGATGAAGGGACTGGAACAGCTGAGAGGCTCCCTTAAGGATGCGGCTGTACACACGGTCGAGGTGGCAGACGGTCTGGACAGCTCCGTCAAGCGTGTAGCCGCAGCGACCAACGCAACGGAAACAGAGATGCAGTCGCTTGAAGCCGTGATCGAACAGGTCTATAAGGATAATTTCGGCGATGGCTTTGACGATATTGCGGACAGCGTTGCGAAAATAAAGCAGAATCTTGGAGAGCTTGATGATTCGGAGATCATAGAGGTCACAGAAAGTGCCTATGCGTTGATGAATGTATTTGATTACGGCGTGGATGAAAGCTCCCGTGCAGCCAAGGCTATGACACGGAATTTTGGCATCTCCGTTATGCAGGCTTACGACTATATTGCACGCGGAGCGCAGAACGGACTTGATTATTCGGGCGAACTTCTGGACAGCATCAGTGAATACTCAATACATTTTGCCAAGATGGGACTCGACGCAGACGATATGTTTAATATCTTTGCCGCAGGTGCTGAGAACGGCGCCTGGAACATAGATAAGATAGGCGACGCAGTAAAGGAGATGTCGATACGAGTTATCGACGGCTCGGACAGCACCCTTGCAGGCTTCGAAAAGATAGGTCTTAATGCCGATGAGATGGCAACAAAATTTAGTATGGGCGGAGAAACTGCACGTGCTGCATTTTCCGAAACACTGAAAGCGCTGTCCGAAATGGAAGATCCTCTCCAGCAGGACGCAGCAGGTGTTGCGTTGTTAGGTACGATGTGGGAGGATCTCGGCAGAGATGCCGTGATCTCGCTTGCAGGCATAACGGACAGCGCTTATGAAGCCACAGGCGCAATGGACGGCATCAAGGAGATGAACTACAGCGC
>JAGAKC010000221.1 GCA_017848155.1 Oscillospiraceae bacterium
CTTCTGCATACCATTATGAAGAGGATCTTGTGCTCTTTTTTGATATACTTGGACATCAATTTCCTCACCTTTATCAAACTGCACAGGAATACCTTTCTCAGAACAGACAGTATTTTTGTAATATGTTCATCATGAAAAAAGAGCTTTTCCATGAATACTGTGAGATCTTGTTTTCTGTATTGTCAGAATTTGATAATAAGAAAACACTTCACGGAGATTTTCAGTCTGACAGAACAGACGGTTATCTTGGTGAATTGTTTTCAGGAATCTATATTAATTATTGCTACAAGAATGGAGCAGCAATAAAAGAGCTTCCTCGAATAGATGTGAATTGCTCTATTGGAAAAAGATTCAATTTTGCACTGCTTCCTCCTGAAAGCAAACGTCGTTTTGTTGTAAAAAGAATTGTAAAAAAGTTCAGAGGTAAATGATCAATGTATGATTATCTGATTGTAGGTGCCGGATTTTTTGGTGCTGTTTTTGCCCGTGAAATGACCGATTACGGAAAAAAATGCTTAGTAATAGATAAACGCAGCCATATAGGAGGAAACTGTTATACTGAAAAAGTAGAAGGTATAAATGTCCATAAATACGGCGCACATATCTTTCATACTTCTGATGAAGAAGTATGGAAATACGTTAATCGTTTTGCACGATTCAATAATTTTGTAAATTCACCTGTGGCGGTTTATGGCGATGAAATATATAATCTTCCATTTAATATGAATACTTTTAGCAAAATGTGGGGAATTAAGACTCCAGCAGAAGCGAAAGCCAAAATCCATGAACAGATTGCATGTCTTGGAATATCAGAACCACAAAATCTTGAGGAGCAAGCACTGTCACTCGTAGGTGTTGATGTATATGAAAAGCTCATCAAGGGTTATACTGAAAAGCAATGGGGCAGACCCTGTTCTGAGCTGCCTACTTTTATCATCAAACGTCTGCCGTTACGTTTCACTTATGATAATAATTATTTTAATGACAGATATCAAGGAATACCTGAAGGTGGATATACTGCTCTATTTGAAAAGCTGTTGGATGGCATAGATGTAAGACTTGGCATTGAATATAAAGATGTAAAAAACCAATTACCTGTTTCCAAAACCGTTTATTGTGGATGTATTGATGAATTTTTTGATTACTGTTTTGGAGAGTTGGCTTATCGTTCATTACGTTTTGAAAGTGACATTATTGAAACAGATAATTATCAGGGAACGGCAGTGGTGAATTATACCGCTGCTGATGTTCCATATACTCGCATAATAGAACACAAACATTTTGAATTCGGCAATCAGGAAAAAACCATTATAACCCGCGAATATCCACTGACATGGAGCAGAGAAACTGAACCATATTATCCTATAAATGACGATAAAAATAGTGATTTATATCGTAAATACGCTCAGCTTGCTGCTGAGCGAACTAATGTTATTTTGGCGGCAGACTTGGTCAATACAAATATTATGACATGGATAAAGTGATTCGTGCAGCACTGGATGCAGTGAATGACGAGAAGAAATAAAAGAGGTGAAAATTATGCTACTTCAGAATATACTTATTCCTGACAATGACAAGGGATGTCCTGAAATGTTTTTCAGGGGCGGTAGCGTAAGTAATGGCTGTATCAATCTAAAAAAGGGAGAGACCCTTACCTTTGACACCTATTTCAACAGTTTCTCGTATACTAAATACAAAGAGTATACCCGCGTATCTGAAGTGACATTTGAGCTTCATCATAAAGGTCAGCTTGATGTACGTTTGATGACATATGATGGAACAGATGCATATTGTGTTGCACAAGGCAAAAGCTCAGCATTAAAATTGGATGATCTTCCCGAAAATGCTTTTCTTTATGCTGAAATAACTGCTGCAGAGGATTGTGTTATTACAGGAGGTGCGTTTGTTTGTGCAGATGAACCTAAGGACATAAGTGTATGTATTGCGATATGCACATTCAAAAGAGAAAGATATATACTTCGTAATATTGAATTGCTCCGTTCATATAAATTCAGTTTTATCAAGCATATATTTGTATCAGATAATGGCAATACCTTGGATCGTGCTGCCCTCTCAGATGACAAGATAAGTGTGCTTGCTAACAAAAACTACGGCGGAAGCGGAGGCTTTACCCGCGGAATGATCGAGGCATGTGATGCAGGATATACCCATGTCATTTTAATGGATGACGATGTGGAATTTTATCCTGAGGTATTGGAACGTATGACCTGTTTTACTGCATTGCTTAAGAAGCAGTATACCGACAGTCGCTTCAGCGCGGCTATGTTGTTCTTATCTGAAGATACTCCATACATTCAATGGGAAATGGGAGGTGCATGGACAGGCCATTGTATAGAAAGCAAATGTCATAATGTTGATATCCGTTCCAGAGAAGTGCTGATAGATAATATGACGTCCACCCCTCCGGATTACGGCGCATGGTGGTGCTTGTGCTTGCCTACTGCATCCATCAGAAAACATGGCTTGTCAATTCCCATGTTTATCAAGATAGACGATGTTGAACATAACCTTCGTTCTGCTGATGGTCCGCTTATCACAATGAATGGTGCTGCCATATTTCATGAGAGCTTTGAGAAAAAAATGAATATGGCTCTTGATTATTACACTATCAGAAATGAGTTAGTTACTGCAGCTTTGCATGGAAGCAGGACAAAAGACGCTGTAAAACTGTTCGTGTATTCATTAGGAAAGCATCTTTTGCTATATCGTTATGATAATATTCCTCTCATTTTTAAAGCCGTAAAAGATTTTCTGGGTGGTGTGGATTTTTTTCTTTCTTGCGACGAAGAAGAACTTAATAACGAGATACGAAGTTGTTCACCAAAACTAAAAAAACTTACAGACATTACAGAATACAGCCATGAACTGATAAAAAAGGCACCTTCAACTGTGCGAAAAGGCAAAACGCTTAAATGTTTGTTGTGGAATTTCATGCCAGCGCCTTTTCTAAAAAAAGAGACTATAGCGGCTGCAATACCTTATGTTTCTCCTCAGGATATGGCAGGAAAAAGGTCTGTTATACAATATCAGTTGGATGAAGATATGGGTCTACTGACAAGGCGAAGCTTTTACAAATTTATTAAATATGGTACGATAGGTGCCTTTTTGACACTTAAATTGGTTTTTAGCTTTAAGCGTCAACAAAAAATATGGTTATCACGTAGCAGTGAAGTTACTTCTTTTGAATTTTGGAGAAAGCATCTGGGTATTTGATTACTTTTGTGTTAAGAAAATTCTATCAAAGCTGCAATAATACATGCTTTTCACTGCGAGTTAATTCCACGTATTTGATCTATAATTATATGCCCCCAAAAAATCAACATTTTTGGGGGCATAGCAGTTGGATCTTATAAATAAACTGGGCGCACGCTATAATAAACGTGCGCCCTTTTTTATTATGCTGTAGGAGTAGCGTAAACTGTTGTGCTGTTAGCAGAGTAAGCTCCGTTGATGTAAGCCTTTACAACGAATGCGTACTTCTTGCCATTGGTGAGATTTCTCACCATGTAAGTTGTATCGGTGGTGGTGTAGCCTGTCCACTTTGTGCCGTCCCATACCATTACACGATAAGAGCTTGCGCCGTATACTGTGTTCCACTTTACCTGTACCTTTGCATTTCCTGCACCGGCCTTAACACCTGTGGGAATGATGGAAGTGTCGTTATGGGGAACAGCATACAGTGTGCTGCAGGCTGCACCGTAAGCACCGCTCACATACGCTTTTACAGCGAAAGCATACTTCTTGTTGTTGGTGAGGTTACGCACCATGTAGGATGTGGATGCTGTGCTGTAGCCTGTCCACTTAGCGCCATCCCATACCATTACTCTGTAGGATGTAGCGTTAGCAACTGCGTTCCACTTTACCTGTACCTTAGCGTCACCTGCGCCTACCTTAACGCCTGTGGGGATAATGGATGCAGCAGGAGTTGCGTAAACTGTCGCACTTGTTGCACCGTAAGCGCCCTTTACATAAGCCTTTACAGCAAATGCATACTTCTTGCCGTTGATGAGGTTTCTCACCATGCAGGATGTGGTAGTGGAGTTCTGACCTGTCCAGCTCTCGCCGTCCCATGTCATTACACGGTAGGAGGTTGCGCCGCTTACTGCGTTCCACTTTACCTGTACCTTGCCGTCGCCCGAGCTTGCCTTAACGCCTGTGGGGATGATGGTATCGTCAACAGGAGTTGCGTAAACTGTTGTGCTGATGTCAGAGTAAAGACCCATCGCATAAGCCTTTACTGCAAATCCGTATGCCTTGCCGTTTGTGAGGTTTCTTACGATGTAAGAGGTGTCGGTGGTGGTGTAGCCTGTCCATGCAGAGCCATCCCAAACCATTACACGGTAGGACTCAGCGCCCTCTACCGCATTCCACTTTACCTGAACCTTTGCATTACCTGCACCGGCCTTAACGCCTGTGGGAGCAGGTACGCCTGCGAGGATATACTCACTGTCGATATCGATATTTATAAGATCGGGATAGTACCAGTAATATGTTGTGTTTGCTGTCTTGTTCCATACCTCGCTGTCAAGACCCAGTGCTGTGAGCGCATTGTTTGCTGTCAGCTGCTCTGTGGTCTTTGCATAGCTGTCGTTGGTGGACTCGGAAGCAGAGCACTTCTCGCTGTCGTAGTATACGTTTTCGATAACGCCTACAACGTGTCCTACGGGATATACGTAATTTGTACCTGATACGTTACCGAGGTTGATACAGCCTGACATCATATTCGAAGTGCTGTTTTTAGAATAACCCCAGATACCACCGATGTAAGCATCGCCCGAAACATCGGCAGTGTTATAGCAGTTCTGAATATTGGCATTCTGATTCAGATAACCTGCTATACCGCCTGCATAATCATAAGAACCGCTGTCTACAGTACCTTCGTTATAGCAGCTCTTTATCTCTCCCTGATTAACATATCCGCAGATACCGCCAACATAATAATCTTCTGTACTTACTGAGCCTGTATTGTAGCAGTCCTTGATAAGATAGCCGCTCAGATATCCGCATATGCCACCGACACTACCATAATAACTACAGTTAACATCTCCTGTATTATAGCATCTCAGGATAACATCAGTAGCGTCAGAACTACTGCTAAAACCACACACACCGCCAACGTATTCACGTCTGCCTGTGATATCACCTGTGTTGTAGCTGTCCTTTGTGGTACCATCGTTATCTCCGCAAACACCGCCTACATAGTAATATCCATTTACCACAGCAGTGTTGGAGCAATCCTTAACTGTGCCACCATTGTTTGTTCCGCAAACACCGCCTACACCATGAGTATAATTTGTGGTATATACTCTGCCTATATTGTCGCAGCTATTGATAGTACCGGCATTATATCCGCAAATACCACCAATATTATATTTGTTATAACTACTTGTACCGCCTGTGATATACAGCTCACCCTTATTTGTGCAGCTTACGATCTTACCACTGCTGTAATTACCTCCGCATACACCACCGTAACTGTCATAATAACTGCTACTGGTCAGACGCACAGAGGAATAGCAGTCAGTGATAGTGCCATCGTTCCAGCCACAGATAGCACCGACCATATAGCCTGTGCAGGACATCTTACCGTCAGTAACGCTAAGGTTGGATATGGTGCCTGTATTTCTGCCAAACAGACCCATATGATTACTGCTTCCATCGTTGATATACAGACCTATAACGCTGTGATCGTTTCCGTCGAAATTGCCCTCAAAATTATAATATGTGGAGCTATTATAATAATATCCGATGGGATTCCATGCGGTAGGCTCATCGTCGATGTCGTCATTCAGCAGGATATCTGCTGTCAGCTTGAAATACTTACCGCTGTATGTTGTACCATTGTCTACCTGCTGAGCAAGATAAGCCAGCTGCTCACCTGTTGCGATCTGATAGGGGCTTGACTGTGTACCTGTACCGCCTGCGAAGGCTGTTGCGATATCGCCCTTCCACTCAGCGGATGTTGCGCCCTTGTCTTCTGCCAGTGTAAACTTTCCGTCGGTATCATCCACTACTGTCTGATCGATAACGGTAGTGTCTTCTGCCGCCGATGTTACTGTCATAGCAGAAAGAGTCGTAGCTGCAATAAGCGCCGCAGTTATCGCAGATAAGATGCGCTTTGCGCCGTGCAGCTTGTTGTAAGTTGCCATGTTTATCCTCCTATTTAAAAAAATTATTACATTTAACATTATATATTCATATATAACTAAAGTCAAGAGTATTTACACAGAAAAACGGAAAATATGGTCTTTTTTGGTCAAATTAACAACACAATACACCCTGTTTCATAACGAAACAGGGTGTATGAGAAAGATGTTAGTTTAAGCGTTAGGAGTAGCGTAAACTGTAGCGCTGGTATCGGAGTAAGCTCCGTTGATGTAAGCCTTTACAACGAATGCGTACTTCTTGCCATTTGTGAGATTTCTCACCATGTAAGATGTAGAAGTGGTGCTGTAGCCAGTCCA
>JAGAKC010000222.1 GCA_017848155.1 Oscillospiraceae bacterium
CAATTCATAATTCTTCTTTTGAAATTGATTATAATTGAACACCACTTAAATCAGGAATATACAATCGAATTCTTTGAATATTTCAAAACATGTTATATTTTTGTAAAATGAATATTATTTACTTAATATTCTTGTTGTTCTTCTTGATATATTCGGAATTTCTGAAACGGCATATCTGCTCCTCGCCGCCTAATGTGTCAGACGCTTTGCGGAAGTATGTAAAGCCGTCCTGCACATAAAGTCCGTTCATGGCATACACATTATTAATGACATCCGAGGTGCCATCCTCAAGACGGACAGTACCTGCCATTATTTTACCGAGATTTAATCCGCTGCCTGCGGTGAACACGAAACGTTCAGGCTCGTAAAGCTCAAAATTATACAGCATCTCGATATTATGCGCCAGGTGCTTTTCATCCTCGAAATCAGTGAAATAGTAGCCGTTTTCATCAGCGGTGTATACAGCGCATTCGCCCTCAAACACCGAAAAGGCTATGGGAAAATCCACTGCACTTTGTGTGATCTCTCCCGTTTTCAGATCAACGCTAATCAGCACTTCGCCGTTATAGGAGTAAGTACCCAGCTTATCGGAATATTCGCCCTGTATACCTGTCCTGTCCTCGTGTATGCCCAATATCCATGCCGTATCTTCGTATACCGTCAGCTTATTGAACTGCATAAATCCCGACAGCTCACATATCACGCCGTTTTCATCCGTTTCGATGTCATACTGTGACAATACATAGCTACCGTTATCATAATCTGTACCATACATTGTGCCATCTGATATATCAAAAACAGCAGGAGCAGATTCCATGTGCCGCAGCTCCTCCGCACTGCCGTTTTCATCAAGGCAGTAAAGGATATGCTCTGTTACCGCTCCGTCATCATCGTATATCGGAGCAAATGCGTACACCTTGCCGTCCTCAACTGCAAAGCTGCCGATGCTGCCATGCTCCTCATAGGTGAGGAAGTCTGCAAGATCATCGTTGGCTTCTGTGACAGCGCTGTCATCTACATTATCTGAACATCCACAAAGCATAAACGAGGCTGCAAGAAATGCTGCTATACGTCTTTTCATTCCGACACCTCCCACATAGTAACGGGAGTATAGACAAGCGGCGAATCAAGTTCATACCTCAACAGCCTGCCGTTAGGTGATAAGCCGTAGATATCCTTTCCATCGGTGAATAAGCTCAGAGCCGTCACATCATCTATACCCGATATAAAGCGCTTCTGCGCCGTGCCCTCTCCTATGCTGTATATCGCCCCGTCAGAGCTTACAAGCAGCTCTCCGTTGAGCCAGACATAATCATAGATGTAGGACATATTTGCGCAGTATTTCCGCTCGCCCGTGGCTATATTAAGTGCATTGATGTTATATTTGCCGTTGTCTGTCCATGTAAGCCATTCTCCGTTCTGCGAGATGTTCCATGCCTCCTCTGTCGATACGACAGAAACATATTCCCCCGTGAGAGTGTTATGCCAGCAGTACATATCATCAGCAACGGTCAGCTCGTGCTCGCCGTAATATACTCCAAAAGCCTCAAGGGTATTCTTTTTCTCAGTAATATTGCCGTCAAAGTCCATGCGGTAATGCTGCATCGAATATACCGTGACCTCTCCGTATTCAGGATGAGTTTCCTTTTCCTGCGTTCCGATTCGCATATCTATGCCATATTCGGATATCATCATACTATATACATCGCCCTCGTAGAAAAGCTCTGATTCGCCTGTTTCTAGGTCATATCGCCAGATATCACCGCAGTAGTTGGTTACAGGTATAGGTATTCCCACTGGGGCGTCAGTATTTGAGATGAAGTAAAGGTCTCCCTCCCACAGATTAAGACAGCTTCCTGTTCTGGGCATAAGCTCCGTCATAACGCCGTTCTTTTTCATGAAGATATGGTTAGTGTTGCCGAGATCGGTGAAATACAGCTCGCCATCATCGCCTGTGCACACAAATCCCGTAGGCTCGATACCGTTCAGATTATCAGGATTGTTACCGTAACGTATATCCATTGTGGCTGTTACGGGAGAAAACTCAGTAAGCTCAACCGTAGGCTCGGAAGTGTCTTCAAGTATCGTGGTAGGTATACTTGTTGCGGTGCTTTGAGTTACAGAGATATCACTCTGCTCTGTGGATGAGCTGTCCGCACAGCCGCATAACAGCAACGCCGCAGATAATATCAGGATAGTTCTTGTTTTCATATCGTCCTCCTACAAAAATTGCAGATATCAATTAAGACATCTGCAATCCAAACGAAATATTACAATCGCGGCTGAAAATTTATTTGCCTTCCAATATCCACTGCTGAGATCACATCAGTCGGGCCATCAATGCAATAGGCGTATTTATCATCGCTGTACATCACGCACATCAGCGTTCCGCCCTCGTTATACGCTGTCACGATATCCTCATCCTGCGAGGGCTGAACGGTAAAATGCGACCGCTCAAACAGCACGGAAAAATCATTCTTAGGCACCTGCCAGAAGGTCACTGTCCTGCCTTTGCTTCGGAAAACAAGATAGGTGCTTTTATCGCTTATCATGCTATCGTACTTCACATATCGGTATTCTGCGGGGAGTACAGGCATATAGAACTCTGTCATCACATCAAAGGCGGTGCTTTCCTCCTCATGGAAAACTCCCATATATCCCTGCTCCTTTTGTGAGCTGAGATAAAAATCGCTCCTCATCACAGTAGATCCGCACAAAGCTATCACCGCAACAAGTGCGGCTATCAGAGCCACTCTTACACGAACCTTTATCGGTGCTTTTACTTTGCTTGGCACGAAGCCTGTCTGCGAGCTTATCAACCGCTCCATCCTGCGCTGAAAACCCTTTGAGAAACGGTGCTCTGAAAGACCGTCGTATTCGGAAAACTCCTGCTGCGAGATCATGAGCATGATATCTGATATATCATTTTCCACACCGTTCACCTCATACTTTCATCGTTTGATAAACTCTGTAACTGCCTTTCTAGCACGAAAAAGCCGCACTGCCGCATGATTTTCACTTATCCCGAGAAACGCAGCGATCTCCTTGTTGCTCATATCTGAGAATGCGGAGAGCGTCAGCACATCGCGCTGTGCCTCAGGCAGTGTGGAAATAAAGCTCATCAGCTCCTCCGCAGATATTGCTCCGAGAGCCGCCTCATCAACAGGGGGAGCAGTATCAACAGGCATTGGAGCGTCCTCATCATCAAGGCTGTTGCCCTGCTTTGTGCGAGCCTTGAACATATCCACTGCGACATTCCTTACTATTACATCTAAAAATGCACCCCGTTTATTACAGGGAATTTTCATAATACGCTGAAAATTTTTCGCCGCACGCAAAAAAGCCTCATGTACTGCGTCCTCTGCATCGGTACTATTATTCAGCTTTGAAAAGGCTATGTGATACATTTTGCTGCGGTGCTCAAGGTATAGCCGTTCAAACTCGGTCTGCTCCTCGGCATTATTCAGCATTGAGAGATATATGTTAAGCATATCGTTCCTCGTTTCATTCAGGTTGAGATTATTGTACAACACTTCTGTGGATTTTTCAAGACCCATGTAATTATTTCCTTAGTTTACAGATGTATTATACAAGGAGATGATATTATGAAAAAGATCATATTACTTACAGTTATTCTTCCTTTGAACGGCTGTGCGGCAAGGGATGAGATGTCTACGCAAGAAACACAACCTGCATCTTCTGACACTGCAAGCTCTGTTATTGAAGAATCACAGCCTCCTATTTCGGACACCGCAAGCTCTGAAACCGACGATATATCTGAACAGACAAGATGGATAATACATTTAAAACATACTACATCTTCTAATATACCGTCCCACGTTCTCCCTGGTCACCCTCCACTGCCGACCAACCTTGAACCCCTCAATCTCACCGTCCTGCACTAACCGCAGGGCGGTGTTTCTACCTATGTGGAGCAATTTCTGTAAATCTTTTATTGTCAAAATATCCTTAGTATTATTCAGCATAATAGTCCTCCTTAGTTTAACAAAGTTTATTTAATCCCATGTTCGCCCATATTGTCCCTCTGCTCGGAGATATATTATTCCTGCGGAGGTGATGAACTATGGGACAAGCGCGAAGCTCATAGCGTCGATCGTTGAAACAGGCCTGATGGCGATACTCGGCATTGCCTGCATAATCTCAGAATGCAACAAGCAGACTCGTACACAGGCTCTGCAGAACACCATCGACAACGCACAGCAGGAGATGAAGCGTGTCAACAGCACGCCCTTTCTGCTGAAGTAAAGTTTATCTAGGTTTATCTAAGACCGCACATATAGCCCCGTTGTTGTGTAACTCAAAACACAGCGGCGGGGCTTTTTGTGTTTCTGGAAAACCGCATAACCAAGCCGTTTAAGGAGGTAAAAATGTTTAAAAATCCACGCTACACCACAAAAGGAATCAATGATAACCTGCCAATTATGACACAGATCTTTCTGTGGGGACTTATCGAGACGATGGAAGTCCCCGAGCAGGATTACTTGCAGGTGTTCACTCTGTCTGTTGAGAAAGGCATGCAGAAAGTCCTGCACGAGCAGGAATGTCCCGAATACTCAAAGGAGCATCTGTTTCCTAGTACAAACCCCATCACAGGCAAGATCTTCGTCATTGACGACGAGACCCATTCCACAATGCTTTTTGCTGAAGAATACTGATAGGAGGAATTTACAATGCAAAACGACATCATTTTCTGCGACCGCTGCGGATGCGAACTCACAAGCGATTCTGCTCATTACTTTGAGGACGAATATCTTTGCTCGGACTGTCTTGACGATTCAACAATTGTCTGCTCCTACTGCGGAGAGCGCATCTGGAGCGACGATAACGCAGGCACTATGAGCATGCCGCTGTGCGATCGCTGCTACGACAACCACTACACTTCCTGCGAGGATTGTGGACGTATCATTCATCAGGACTACGCAAATTACTACGATGACGATGACTGTCCTTACTGCGACAACTGTTTCAGCCATCGTAACGAGGGACCAATCCGTGACTACAGCTACAAACCCGATCCCGAGTTCTACGGTGAGGGCGACCGCTATTTCGGGGTAGAGCTTGAGATCGATGAGGGCGGTAAGATTGGAGACAACGCACAGGCTCTGATTGACCTCGCGAATGTTCTCAACGAACACATCTACATCAAGTCAGACGGCAGTCTGAATGACGGCATGGAGATCGTGACTCACCCCATGACGCTGGACTATCATCGTTCGACTATGCCGTGGGAGCGGCTCTGTGGCAAGGCAATCCATCTTCGCTACAAAAGCCACAAAACAACAACTTGCGGACTTCATGTCCACGTTAATCGCACAGCCTTTGGAGAGACCCGAGAGGAGCAGGACGAAGCTATCTCTCGGGTTTTGTATTTTGTGGAGCATCATTGGGCGGAGCTGCTGAAATTCAGCCGCCGCACAGAGTACGCAATGAACAAGTGGGCGGCTCGCTATGGCTACAAGCACGACCCGAAAGAGATCATGGAGAACGCCAAGAAGGGCGGCAATGGTCGCTATGCCTGCGTGAACATCACCAACTGGAACACGATCGAGTTCAGAATGTTCCGCGGCACTCTCAAAGCAAATACCATCATAGCTACTCTTGAATTGGTAGACAAGGTGTGTGATTTGGCTCTGTATCTCACTGACAAGGAGATTGCAAATGTAAGCTGGACGACCTTTGTCAAGACGCTCGATGCTACAAAGCATAAGGAGTTGATAGCTTACCTTAAGGAACGCCAGCTGTATGTGAACGAGCCTGTTGATTATATGGAGGATGATTAATTATGTGTGCAATTTTCGGTTTGATTGATTACAGAAACTATTTCACGAAGCACCAACGCGAGAAAGTGCTGAAAGTGCTCTCAAAGGAGTGCGAGGTCAGAGGTACTGATGCTACTGGTTTCGCATATATTCATGACGGCAGGCTGTCTGTTTTCAAGAGACCTCTTGCCGCTCATAAGATGAGGCTTCGTTTGCCGCTTGAAAGCAATATCGTTATGGGGCATACTCGTATGGCTACTCAGGGCAACAAGTTTGAGAACTACAACAACCATCCGTTTTCAGGAATGTGTGGCTCTATGCCGTTCGCCCTTGCTCACAACGGAGTTCTTCATAATGACGAAAAGCTCCGCAAAGACCTCAAGCTACCTGCAACTAGAATAGCGACAGACAGCTACATAGCTGTTCAGCTGCTTGAGCAGAAAGATACCCTCGACTTTGACAGCATCGCACAGATGGCGGAACAGCTCGAGGGGTCTTTTACTATTACGGTGCTTGATGTAGCGAAAAACCTCTATTTCATCAAGGGCGATAATCCTCTTGCACTCTATCACTTTGAGCGTGAAGGCTTCTACATCTATGCGAGCACTGCCGCTATCCTTGATTGTGCGCTAATTACGCTCGGATTGGTGACTAAGTTCTACGCCGAGATCGACGCTAAGTGCGGAGATATCCTGCGAATCTCGCCCGATGGTGAGCTTACTTCAGCTAAGTTCAATACCGCAAAACTGGATGCACTCGACTATTATTACAGCTACCGACCGTACTGGTGGACTCATGCCGAGCCTGAGGACTACGCTGAATGGTTTGAGAGCGCCGCTGTAAAAGAACTTAAGCAGTTCGCGAGCTACATCGGAGTATCCGAGAAGGACATCGACCTGCTCCTTGAATACGGCTACACTGTCGATGATGTTGAGGACTTGCTCTATATTCCCGAGGGCGTTGAAACCGCGGTTGAAGAGATACTTTGCGAATACGCCTACTGCGGAGGTGAATGGTAATGCGGAACTTCGTGTTTGGCTATGCCAGAGTTTCGACCGAACAGCAGAACCTCGACCGTCAGATAGACATGTTGCAGAAATACGGCGTTGACCATATCTACAATGAGAAGATGACGGGGACAAAACGGAACCGACCCGAGCTTGAAAAACTCTTGGAACGTCTGACTGAGGGGGACACCGTAGTCGTGGAGTCCCTCTCCCGTCTGGGAAGAAGCACGAAAGATCTGATATGGCTGATGGAG
Organism: Oscillospiraceae bacterium; assembly: GCA_017848155.1. Lineage (GTDB taxonomy): Bacteria > Bacillota > Clostridia > Oscillospirales > Ruminococcaceae > CAG-115. Next base: position 7,042 of record JAGAKC010000222.1, read on the forward strand.
ACTTTCAACGCTCGTGGCGTAAACCTCGTTTCGCTCAAGGAATCCATAGACACCACAAGTAGCACTGGTAAGCTCTTGTTCACGCTGATGTCGGCACTAGCGCAGTTTGAGCGTGATGTGCTTGCAGACCGCACCAAAGAAGGTCTTGCCGCTGCGAGAGCTAGAGGACGTAAGGGTGGGAGACCTGCTGTTGACAAAGATAATATGCGCAAGGCTATGCGGCTTTACAAAACAAGGGAATACTCCGTTAAAGAGATAACCGAGCTTACAGGAGTAAAGGCCTCGACCCTATACAAGTACATTGCTTCTACAAAAAACGGTGGTTAAACAGACATTGATTTGTGTAGGAGTTTATATAGAAAAATCCCTCTGAATTCAACTAAAAATCAGAGGGATTATTTCTTCTATAAAACGAACGTTTTTTGGAAGCCTAAGGCTATATGCAGAACGCAGCGTACAGCGGTACAACTCTTACATTATTATCAGCTTCACCAAAATTCTTTTCTGACAGCCTTATCGAGTAAGCAGGAGAATATTTCTTGATAAACTCAAACAGGCTCTTTGACTTAGTGTGCTGGGATTTCTTGACCTCGATACCGATTATTTCATTTCCTTTCTGTATCACGAAATCAAGCTCCGCAGTATGCTCGCTTGTCCAGTAGTGGAGAGCATAACCTTTCGCTGCGAGCGATTGAGCCACATAATTTTCACAGACTGCACCCATAAACAGATTAGGCTCACCTGAAAGCACAGTATGCTGCGACATTCCTGATTTCATTGTAAGCAGTCCCACATCTCCCATATACAGCTTGAATGAGGACAGGTCAGCATAGACCGAAACAGGCTCAAATGCCTGCTCAATACGCTGACATTTCAGAACTATACCTGCAAAGTTCAGCCATTCGATAGACTCACCGAAGATAGTTGACGAGCCGCCTCGCTGAACCACCTTGTACTGGAACTTCTTGTTCTCCTTTGCAAGCTGCGCAGGGATAGAATTATAACACGCGCGAATCTTTACGCTCTCGCTGTTGCTGGCGTACTTTGCCATGTCTGCCAGATAATCGTTGAGTATCTTGTTCTGGATATCCGACACATTGATAAGCTTGTTGGTAGTGGCAAACTCGCTCACTGCCGCAGGCATTCCGCCTGTGATAAGATAGCAGCGATACAGGTCGATAGCCTTGTTGTGGAGCGCCTCAGGCATAGGCTCCAGCGTTTCATAGTGTGCCTTTATCTCATCACAGAGTGAGTTCTCACCCACTGCCCATAGAAATTCCTCAAAGGTGAACGGATGCATGGTTATTGTATCGACCTTGCCGACAGGGAATGAATATTTCTCCCTGTGGATCGCAACGCCGAGCAGACTTCCTGCGGCTGCGATGTGGTATTCGGGTGTTTCCTCGCAGAAGTATTTGAGAGAGGTCAGTGCACGCTCACAGGACTGTATCTCGTCCAGTATGATGAGCGTTTCCTCAGGTATGATAGCCTCGCCTGCATAGGTCTCGAGAAAACGGATTATTCTCTCGGGAGAGATGTCATCACCGAAATATGCAGCTACCGATGTGTTGGTCTCAAGGTTCACATATACTACATTTTTGTAGTACCTCTCGCCGAACTCACGGAGCAGGTATGTCTTTCCTACCTGTCTTGCTCCGTTCAGGATGAGGGGCTTTCTGTTCTTGCCTGCTTTCCATTCGCAAAGCTGCTGTTCTATACTACGTTTCATGATATCAGCTCCTTCTGCTTTTACTGCTATTTTATCACTTTTTAATTTATATGTCAAGAAAAATCAGAATATTTTTATTTTTTTGCACATAAAAACATCAAATTTTATTAAAGTTTTTAGAGGAATACATCATATATGCTGATAATAGCTAATAAAGCCATTTTTAACAATAGTTTTTACTGGTATGTCAGCAAAAACTATCACTTTATCATTACATTTTCGGGTATAAAAACAAAGAACGGAGAATTTCCAACTCAGTACACCCACAAATCCGGTAACCCGTCAAAATCAAAGACCATTACTACAAATATAGTATATCTTACTCCTCTCACTATGATTACGATAACAGTAGTGAGATTCAATGTTCTGTCCTACACCATACACCACAACACCGATATAAAAAGCTCCGCAGGGATATTATGCTGCTTATACTACACGAAACATTAATAAATACGGTGTCGTGGTGTGGTGTCGTAAATAAAAATGACACTGTTTCGACATATCTAAGCAATTTCCAGTACTAAATACCGCCTCGCACAATATACCTAATATTGACTTTTAGATACAGTTATGATAAAATGGTATATGAAGAATTATGTACTTCTGTTTATTTATTTTGCAATTGCAACATACTAATCTTATCAGAGATGTAGCTGGAAGGTGGCTTGTATGTATATTAGATCTATTGAACTGACAAATTTCCGTTGTTTTGAGAAAGAGCGTATAGAGTTTGACCCCCAACTCACTGTACTTATCGGTGATAACGGCTGCGGTAAATCCAGTGTTCTGACAGCACTATCTATAGCAGCAGGCAGTTTTTTTCTGGGATTTGATAATATCCCCTCAGGATCTATATCTCAAGGTGATGTCAGAAACAAGACATACCTCTCAGGTAGTCTTGTACTAAGAGAACCTCAGTTCCCTGCTCAAATCAGCTGCACAGGTAGCTTTGATGGTGCAACTGAGCTTTCTTGGAGCAGAGAGCTTAACGGAGAAAAC
>JAGAKC010000024.1 GCA_017848155.1 Oscillospiraceae bacterium
CGGCAGCATAAAGCGCCGCCGTATCTGTATCGTCATTCCTTTGTGGCCGTGATTATCTGCCGCACGGTTATCCTGCCGTCCTCGGCTGATATCTCGGCACGGCTGCCGCCCGACAGCTCGCCGCTCAGCATCTTCCCCGACAGCATATCCTCCACCTCGGCGGTTATCATACGGCGCAGCGGTCTTGCTCCCATTTCCTTCTGCGCCGCATCTGCACAAAGCTGCTTCACCACCGAATCCGCAAAAGTAAGCTCGATACCGCATGCCGCCGCATGCTTGGACAGCGTTTCCAGCATCAGCAGGCAGATGTGATACAGCGCCTTTTCGGAAAGCTCCTCAAACACGATGATATTGTCGATACGGTTCACAAATTCAGGGCGCAGCTGCTTTTTAAGCTCCGCCATAACGTCAAGACGGCGTGAGCTGCCGCTCTTTTCACCGAAGCCGAGCGCCGACCTTGCAAGCTCCCGTGCGCCGATGTTTCCCGTCATGATTATGATTGCATTGCGGAAGTCCGCCTTTCTGCCGTTTGCGGCGGTCAGCACTCCGTCCTCAAGTATCTGGAGCAGCAGGTCCAGCACATCAGGCGCAGCCTTTTCCACCTCGTCAAAAAGCACCACGGAATACGGCATGGAGCGTATGCGCTTCACGAGCTGCCCCTCCTCCTCGTAGCCGACATAGCCTGGCGGCGAGCCTATCAGCTTGCTTACCGAATGGCGCTCCATAAACTCAGACATATCAAAGCGGATAAGGCGGCTCTCATCGCCGAATACCGCCGCTGCAACCGCTTTGGACAGCTCCGTCTTGCCCACGCCCGTCTGCCCGAGAAACAGGAAGGAGCTTACAGGACGCTTGGGGTCACGCAGCCCTGACCTTCCTCTGCGTATCGCAGCTGCGACCTGCGCCACCGCCTTATCCTGACCCACGATGCGGCTTCTGAGCGTTTCTTCAATGGCGCACAGCCTGCCCTTTTCGTCCGCTGTAAGCTGCGCCACGGGCACCCCGGTGATGACCGACGCAGTGCGTGCCACCGCATCTCCGTCAACTATCACACGTGGTCTATCCTGTCCGCCCTTTTCAAGCAGCTGTGCCTCCTGTCTGCGCAGCGGCGGTATCCTGTCAAAGCGCTTTTCCGATATGGCTCGTGCCATCTCCGCACGCACCTCGCCTATGCATGCGCCCTCCGCAGCAGCTTCACTGTAGCTTTTCAGCCGCTCCTGCGCCGCAGCCTCGTCCAGCAGGTCTATCGCCTTGTCGGGAAGATTTCTGTCCGTAATATACCTCACTGACAGCGATACCGCCGCCGAAAGCGCATCATCTGTTATCACCGCATGATGGTGAGCCTCATACTTTGTCCGCAGACCCTTCAGTATCGTCAGCGCTGCCTCCTCGTCAGGAGCCTCCACACGTATCTGCTGAAAACGTCTTTCAAGTGCGCTGTCCTTTTCGATGAATTTTCTGTACTCGTCAGTAGTCGTTGCTCCGATAACGCATATCTCTCCCCGTGCAAGCTTCGGCTTCAGTATGTTTGCCGCATCTATCGCACCCTCCGCAGCGCCCGTGCCGACGATGCCGTGAAGCTCGTCGATAAAAAGGATGATGTTGCTCTCTCCCGATGCTTCCTCCAGCACGCTTTTAAGGCGCTCCTCGAAATCGCCGCGATACTTTGCCCCTGCAAGCATCGCGGTCAGGTCAAGAGAGAATACACGCTTTGCACACAGCTCCTCAGGGACGGTGCGGTCGGCTATCCGCTGAGCAAAAGCCTCCACCACAGCGGTCTTTCCTACGCCTGCATCCCCCACAAGGCACGGATTGTTCTTATATCGCCGCAGCAGCACCCTTATCACGCTCTCTATCTCACCGTCACGTCCGATAACGGGGTCAAGCTTTCCTGCCCGTGCAAGGTCGGTCAGCTCCCTTGCGTACTTTGAAAGCGCAGGAGTCTTTATACGCTGCTCCTTTGCGCCGTCAAAGGACGGCTCCACAAAGCGACGTGCGCTGCTCTCCGCAGCTATCTTCTCGGCACTTACGCCAAGCTCCGACAGCACCACGTTTGCATAACAGTCTCGATCCAGCATTATGGCTTTCAGCAGGTGCTCCGTACCTGCGCATTTAAGACCCTCGCCGCTTGCAAGACGGATAGCCTGCTCCATAAGACGCTTGCTGCGTGGAGTAAGGTCGGACACCGTGAGCCTCGTCGGCACTCCCCTTCCAACAAGGCTCTCAAGCTTCATAAGCACCTCACGTCTGCCTGCACCGTACTTTTTCAGCAGCATCGCAGACGGCGAGCCTTCCTCCGCCGTCAGTCCGTACAGTATATGCTCGCTGCCCACATAG
>JAGAKC010000223.1 GCA_017848155.1 Oscillospiraceae bacterium
ACATGGAGGAGAATATCGTTGTGCTGCTGGGCGGACGTGTTGCGGAAAAGCTGGTGCTTGACGACATCTCCACGGGCGCTTCCAACGATATCGAGCGTGCTACCAGCGTTGCAAGGAACATGGTCACACGCTACGGCTTCTCCGAGAAGCTGGGTACAGTGCTGTACGGCAACGAGAATCAGGAGGTATTCCTCGGCAGGGACTACTCCCAGGGCAGGAACTACTCCGAAAATGTGGCTGCGGAGATCGACAGCGAGATACGTGAGCTTATCGAAACAGGCTACGAAAAGGCTAAGGAGATACTTACCGTGCACAGCGATCTGCTGGAGCGTGTGGCACAGTACCTCATGAAGCACGAGAAGATAAACGGCCCCGATTTCTACAGGTTGATGGAGGGCGAGATCGACATCAACGGCGAGCCTACCGAGCTTGCAAAGGAAGAGCCGTCGGTGTTCTCTGAAAAGGCAGAGGAAGCAAAGCAGGAGGAGGCTCCCGCTTCCGATGTGAATGAGGAAGCCGCTGAAAACGGCTCCGGGGACAGCGAGAGCTGATAACGAACAGACAGATAAAAAAGAAGATCCGCCACTGCGAAAGGCTGTGACGGGTCTTTTTGGGTAAACGGTAATTGTGAGAGGATAAGGAAATGGGACTTGAATACATAGACAAGGCGCCGACTCTTGAGGAGTACAAGGAGATGCGCCGACTGGTAAATTTCATGGTGCTGTCCGACAGGATAGCAAGCAATGCGCTGAACAATGCGTTCCACATAACCTGCGTGCGTGACAACGGCAGGGCGGTGGGCATGATACGTGTGCTGTCCGACGGAAGCTACGCAAACTTCATCACCGATGTGATAGTTATTCCCGAGTATCAGCACCGTGGCATCGGCACAGAGCTTATGCACCGCACGATGGAGTACATGCGCTCCACCCTTGAGGAGGGGGAGAAGATAGCGCTGTACCTCATGTCCGCAACGGGCAGAGAGCCGTTCTACAGACAGTTCGGCTTCCGTGACCGCCCCAACGAGGCGCTCGGTGCAGGCATGAGCCAGTGGCTCGTGAAATAAGATATACGATATCGCCGCCGAGGTCGGAGCTTCCGATCCGGCGGCGTTCTTATTTCGGTTATACCAGCTTCAGCCGCCCCGTGGAGTTCATCAGCATGAGGAATGCGCTTGCTTCCTGCTCGCCGAGGTCGATGCGCTTTGCGGCATTCCTGCCGTCGAAATCCAGCGTGCCGTTTGACAGCATGGAACGGTGCTTATCCCCGAGATATATCCCGTCAGACGGGAAGAGCTCGATGAAATCCGCATCGGGAAAGGAAGCTTTGTCAAGCGCCGTCCCGTCAAGGTAGGACACGACGAATCTGCGGTAGCCTATGTCGTACAGCGGCTTCACGGGGATATTGTCGGAAAGTCCGCCGTCACGGTAGCTGTAGCCGCCTATGCGCTCCGCAGGAAACGCCCCGGGGATAGCGGAGCTTGCCACAAGTATCCTTGTCACGGCTTCAGCGGGATAGGCACGCATGTCGAAATATTCCGCCTGTCCCAGGTCGGCATTGTGACAGCAGGCGAAAACGGGAAGCTCCGCCGAGGTGACGCTGCGGCTGATGCCGTTTTCCTCTATCAGCTCCACCATGCCGTCCCGTGAGAAAAGTCCTGCGCCGTGAAGTCCCCTTGCAGCCTCGCTCCTGTCGTCCGCAAGAGCTATCCCGAGCACCGTGCCGAGTACCCTGCTCGCCGCAGCGTAGGGGTCGGCTATGTCACGGGGAGTTATGCTCCGCCATATGTCGCAGGCACGTGAGCTGCTGACCGATGCGAAAAGTGCAGCATTGAGCGCTCCGACAGACGTCCCCGACACCGCCGTTATGTACCGCCTTAGCC
>JAGAKC010000224.1 GCA_017848155.1 Oscillospiraceae bacterium
TATGCAGCACTCTGCGATCGATCCTACCAGATCGGCTGCTTCATTTAGTGGGATCCTGTCCTCCTGATAATACCATTCTGTAAAGAACGCAATGAAACCACCTGAAATAAACGAAGAGATAAGAGGGTATCTGGCAGAAGCACCGTCTTTATTTCGTTTGAAAACAGATTCCGAGGAGGTCTTGATGGCATTTTTCAGCCTCGCAATAAGCAGACCTCTTGTATCAAGCTTCAAAAGATGGAAATAGAAATCGAATTCGCCTGTTACAAGCTCATAAAAGGCAATGAACAGTTCGCTCATGCTGTTTTTATATTCTGCAAAATTGAATTTGATAAGTATCTGGGAAAGCTCACGAACAAGGTCAGATTCGATCTCGCTGAGTATATCGGTAATGCAGCGGTAGTGGGTATAAAAAGTTCTCCTGTTTACATTCGCAGCAGTTGTTAGCTCGCTGATAGTAATGGTGGAGATATCCTTTGTTTCCATTATCTTGAAAAGAGCGTTTTTGATAGCTTTTTTTGTTCGAATGACCCTTTTGTCTGAGGTGCGGTGTGTCATTGAAGTCATTGTCCACCATCCTTGTTATTTTTTTGTTAATTAGATTATAAACTAAATATTGGAATTTGTCAAGTATTACAGCATTGCTGATTTTGTTCAAAATCATGCAAGTTATGCAGTTAGATATAAATAACCAATTAAATGCTTGACTACATATTGAAAATGTGATAGAATAATAAAGTACGCTTAATGCGAAAGTAAAGAAAGAGGTATAAAAATGACAAAAATAGATGTATTTTCCGGTTTTCTGGGTGCAGGCAAGACTACGCTCATAAAGAAGCTCCTTAAGGAGGCTTACAACGGTGAGAAGCTCGTGCTTATCGAAAATGAGTTCGGTGAGATCGGTATCGACGGCGGTTTTATGAAGGATGCAGGCATTGAGGTAACTGAAATGAATCAGGGTTGTATCTGCTGTTCGCTGGTCGGCGATTTTGGCAAGGCTCTGGAGCAGGTACTGGAGCAGTTTACTCCTGACAGGATACTTATCGAGCCGTCAGGTGTAGGTAAGCTGTCTGACGTACTCAAAGCTGTAAAGGATGTTGCCAGTGACAGGACAGTGCTGAACAGCTACACAACTGTTGCTGATGCGTCCAAGATAAAGATGTACATGAAGAATTTCGGCGAGTTCTATAAGAATCAGATCGAGAGTGCAAAGACGATAATCCTCAGCCGCTCACAGAAGCTTTCTGAGGAGAAGCTTGCTGCTGCCGTGGAGATGATAAGACAGCTCAACGATAAGGCAACTATCGTTACCACTCCCTGGGACGATATAAGCGGTGAGCAGATCGTTGCTGCTATGGAGGCAGAAAACAAGTTTGCAGAGGAGCTGCTTGCAGGCGAGGAGATATGCCCTGTATGTGGTCATTCTCACGAGCATCACCATCACCACGAGGATGGCGAGGAGTGCCACTGTCACGATCACGACCATGAGCATCACCACCATCACCATGAGGACGGCGAGGAGTGCCACTGTCACGACCATGACCACCACCATCATCATGAGCATGGTGAGGATTGCACCTGTGGCTGCCACGATCATGATCATCACCACCATCACCATGCTGACGAGGTGTTCAGCACATTCGGCATCGAAACTGCGAAGAAGTTCACAAAGGATGAACTGGAGGGCGCTCTCGCAAAGCTCTCTGACGAGTCCTACGGTACTGTGCTTCGTGCAAAGGGAATCGTTGCAGGCGCAGAGGGCGTGTGGTATCATTTCGATTTCGTGCCCGAGGAGTACGAGGTACGTACAGGCTCTGCTGATGTTACGGGCAGAATGTGTGTGATCGGTGCTAAGCTCGCTGAGGAAAAGATAAAGGCGCTTTTCGGCGTCTGATGAAAGAGGCATATTATAATGGAATTACCCGTTTATCTTATAACAGGCTTTCTGGAGAGCGGAAAGACATCGTTTATCCTTGATACATTAAAGGACAAGCGATTTACAAAGGGACAAAAGACTCTTATCATCTCCTGCGAGGAGGGTGAGGTAGAGTATGAAGAGAAGGAGCTTAAAGCGGCAAAGGCTGTCGTGGAGTATCTCGAGGACGAGGACGACTTCAACGAGGACACGCTTAATGCGCTGGTGAAGAAGCATTCTCCCACTCAGATAATGCTGGAGTTCAACGGTATGTGGAGCCTGCGCAATATGGCCGTAAAGGCACCTAAGGACTGGATGTTCTATCAGATATTCATGTTTGTGGATCATTCGAGGTTCGATGTTTACATGAACAATATGCGTCAGCTCCTGTCGGACAACATTTCCGTTGCGGATATCCTGATATTCAACCGCTGTGAGAAGGGTCAGGTGGACAAAAAGCGTCTGCGCCGTACTACAAAGGCGCTCAATCCCCGTATCGAGATGATGTTCGAATACAATGACGGTACGGTCGAGCAGGGCTTTCAGGGCGAGGACGATATGCCGTTTGATGTCAAGGCTGACCCCATTGATGTCGGACATGAGGACTTCGGTCTGTGGTATGTGGATATCATGAGCAATGCACCCAGATACAAAAACAAGAACGTTCGTGTACGTGGTATGGTGTACCGTGCTTCAAACGTGCCTGCCGGTTATTTTGTCATCTCAAGACGTGCAATGACCTGCTGTGCAGATGA
>JAGAKC010000225.1 GCA_017848155.1 Oscillospiraceae bacterium
CCCTGTGGCTCGTACCGAGCATCTGATCCTTTTCGTCGGAGTAGAGGTCAAGACGGAAGCTGTCAAAATCCGACAGCTTCAGCGGTGATACGGAGTTCAGCTCCTCTGCGGCGACATTAAGCATCTTCCTGCGGAAGCACTCGCACCATTTTCCGTCATATGTGCCCTTGTCACGGCATTTGGGGCAGGTGTATATCCTGTCAAGATAGTCCGCAGGAAATCCGCCCTTCTGAAGCAGTGCCTGCATATTCTGCTGTATCGAGAGGTTGTTTTTTTCCAGCTGCTTCAGCTGTTCGCTGCGGCCGTCCTCTTTTTTCAGCATCAGCATAATAAGCTCGCTGGATGTATCGGCAAGGATCCCTTCAAGCTGGGCGTATTCGGGTATCCTGCTGCATACCTCGGCGTGGCGGCGGCTCTCCTCGTTGCGGTTGAGCATACGCTGCTGCTCTATCTGCTCCGATGCCTTGTTAAAATAGTATTCGTTAAAACTCATCTGTTATTTATCCTTTTTTCAGCTGCGGTATTTCTGAAGCACGTCCATCATGACATCGTTGACATCTATGGATGACGGGCTGTCAGACGCCGCCTGTGTGGTCTTTACGGTCTTTCTGCGTGATGCGCTTTCCTGTTGTGCGGCCTCTCTGGTGGAGATACCTGCCGCTTTCCAGTTTTCAAGTATCTTGTTCGTGTAGCTGAAATTCATTCCGCCCGTATTATCGAGGGTAAGCTCATACGCAAGCAGTATCATGTCAGCGCTGAAATCCCAGTCCTCCGACCATGTTTTGATAAATCCAAGCTGCTTCGGTGAGAATTTCGTTTTAAGCTCCATAGCCGTGCGCAGCTGCTCCTCGATAGTGAAGCGCTTTTCCAGCTTTGCAAGACGAATGTCCGCATCAGCCGCAGTGACTATCCCGTCATCAGCCCATGTCTGTGCAACGCTCTGGATATACCCCGGGGTAGTCTTACCTATCCTGAAGCAGTATTTCAGCAGCATCGCCGACACCTCCGCAGGCAGACCGTAGTGGTCAACCAGCATAAGTATCGTCCTGCTTTCAGGCTGCTTAAGGAGCCTGCCGTACAGCGTCTGCGCCTCTGTGAAAAGGTATTGAATAGCCTTGTCGGTATTGATGCGGCCTGCAATGTCGGACGGGGTATATATCGCTGCGCCGTCGTCTGACAGCTTTCTTACGCTTGCCGCAGGTGTTTTCTGCTCTGTCGGCTCGGTCATTTCGGGCAGTATCTCCTGTACCGAAGTATCATCGGCTGCGGCGGTAAGAGAGCCGTTGTCCGCGCGTATGATACCTCTCTGCACCCAGAAAAGAGCAGCATCCTCAAGCTCGCCCTCTCTGCGGAATCCGAGCTTTTCCACAAGCTCCTTGTCCGAAAAAAGAGTTCCGCCGTGCCTCAGCAGAAACATCAGCAGCTTCAGCGAATCACCGCTTGCGAGCTTTATATATTTGTCAACAACGCTTGACGGTACAGCGAATACACTGTTCCATTCACCGGCGTTAAGGGAATAGTTCATCTGATCACCCGATAAAAATAATACTTTATAATATGATACCATAATTCCGTTTTTTTTGCAATAGAAAATGAGAACGTGTAATCGGTGTCACGAAGAAAAATTTTCTCACGGTACTTGAAAATATGAGCGTAATGAGGTAAAATGTATATAATTAGTTAAAAAGGTTTTTCTTAAAATGTGACAGGTAATTCGATTTGTATAACAGAAAGGAAAAAGCATGATCTACACCGAAAACAACCGACTTATAATTTCAAACGGAAACTCCCGGGTATGGATAGAGCCATGGGGAGAGGATTCGCTTCGTGTCAGGATGACAGCAGCGCCTGAAATGGACAAGCACGACTGGGCGCTTTGTGAGCCTGTGAAGTGGTGCGTACCGACATTCCGTGAGGAAACTGTTGATACTACAGACCCGTGGTACAGGGGAGAGGAGTATTCGCATTATCACTCCACAGGAACTGACCATTACATCACAAACGGAAAGATCACCGCAAAGGTGGACTATGAGGACCGCATCAGCTTCTACAATCAGCGTGGAGAGCTTCTCACCGAGGAATACTGGCGTGACCGCAACCGTATCAACCGCTACTGTGTTCCGCTGCGTGTTGTTGCAAGGGAGCTGAAATGCCGTCAGGGCGGTACTGATTACGAGCTTACCGCACGCTTTGAAGCATTCGATGATGAAAAGATATTCGGTATGGGTCAGTATCAGGAAAAACACCTTGATAAAAAGGGTGCAGTGCTGGAGCTTGCTCACCGTAACTCACAGGCAAGCGTGCCGTTTATGATATCCAGCCGTGGCTATGGCTTTCTTTGGAACAATCCTGCGATCGGTACGGCTACATTCGGCACAAACAAGACCGAGTGGTATGCAAAGAGCACCCAGAAGCTGGACTATTTCATCACAGCAGGGGACACGCCTGCCGATATAGAAAGAAACTACACAGCCGCTGTCGGCAGAGCGCCCAGAATGCCCGAGTACGGACTTGGCTACTGGCAGTGCAAGCTGCGCTATCGCACACAGGACGAGATACTTGCCGTTGCACGTGAGCACAAGCGCCGTGGACTTCCGATGGACGCTATCGTTGTGGATTTCTTCCACTGGACAAGACAGGGCGATTTCAGGTTCGAGCCTCGTGACTGGCCTGACCCCGATGCAATGGTAAAGGAGCTTAAGGAGCTTGGCATCGAAACTGTAGTTTCGGTATGGCCTACCATTGACGAAAAGAGCGAGAATTTCTGGGAGATGGCGGATAAGGGATATCTTGTATCGGCTGACCGTGGAAACGGACTTCATATGACATGGATGGGAAACACCGTGTTCTATGACGCTACCCACCCCGGAGCGCAGAAATTCGTGTGGGAGAAGTGCAGGGAGAATTATTATACAAAGGGAATACGCACGTTCTGGCTTGACGAGGCAGAGCCTGAATACGGTCCTTATGATTTTGACAATTACCGTTATTACGCAGGAACGGCGCTCCAGTGCACCAACATCTATCCGCTGATGTATGCGAAGGGCTTCTATGACGGGCTTAAGGCGGAGGGCGAGCAGGATGTTCTGAGCCTTGTGCGCTGCGCATGGGCAGGCAGCCAGAAATACGGTGTGCTTACATGGTCGGGCGATATCCATTCCTCATTCCGTGCAATGAGAGAGCAGCTCCAGGCAGGTCTTAACATGTGCGTTGCGGGTATTCCGTGGTGGACGTCGGATATCGGCGGCTTCCTTGGCGGAGATATCTCGGACGAGAGCTTCCGGGAGCTTCTGGTAAGATGGTTCCAGTGGGGAGCATTCTGTCCCGTATTCCGCATGCACGGCGAGCGCAGCCCCTGGTACGAGCGTGAGCAGGAGTTCATTGACGGAGTACGTCAGCTTACATCCGGTCAGGACAACGAGGTATGGAGCTTCGGTGAGGATAACTATGAGATACTGAAAAAGTACCTGTTCATCAGAGAAAAGCTGCGCCCGTACATCAGGAAAGCCATGGATATATGCAGTGAAACGGGACTTCCTGTGATGCGTCCGCTGTTCTTTGATTTCAGCGGTGACAAGACCGCATGGAACACCGAGGACGAATACATGTTTGGAAGTGATATCCTTGTTGCGCCTGTTATGGAGCAGGGTGCAAGGGAGCGTACAGTGTACCTGCCCGAGGGTACACGCTGGACAGACGCTTACACGAATACGGTATACGACGGGGGTCAGACAGTGACCGTACCTGCGCCGATCGATATAATCCCCGTGTTTATCCGTGAGGGCGCAGATATCAGCATCTATTAAAGATCCACAAAAAGAACACGGCGCTGAAAAAAACAGCGCCGTGAATTGTTTCATTAATACAGTAACACTAAGACCCCCGCGCCTGACATGACGCGGGGGAGATGTATTAAGTTGTGATCAAGTATTACATCGGAGTGTACCTCTTTATAAAATTTGGTTGGTCGAAGAAAATTTTATCAGTACATCGGATTTTATCCTTTCGCAGATTCCATAAACCTCTTTACTATCTGAGCTATAACTGTGCATTTTGGAATCACCTGCTTTACTAAGTGATAGATCTATGTCAACGCTTATAGCGGTAAGGGGTCCATCTGCGCTCCCTGTAACTGTAAAGTCGTTTTAATTCAGTTAAACACTGTTGTCAAGGCAGCTTCTGCACTACTGTGCAGCCCATTCACCCTCAGATCAGGACTTTCAGTCTCGGCACGAGCCGCAGATGAATATGGTCTTAGGTTCTGAAATTTCCATTGGACTCGCTCCTTTCATACTAAATTTCAAGCCTTCTAAGTGTTGTCGTGTTCATCTTGATGACCTCCTTCATTGTCGAGGATAAGTCGGTAGATGTTTTGCTGCTTAACCCATCGGATCGTACCTCTTTCGTAAGATTTTCGGTCTTTCTTGGTAAGACTTCGGGAAGTTTTCAGACCATTTTCCGGATTCCCTCCGGCTGTTCTGTGTTCTCTTTCCTTGTATATATATTACCATAGAATTTGTATAAAGTCAATAGTTTTTATCAACTTTGTACTTGTCTGTTTGTACAAGTTTTTTCAGCGCTGATTGGGCAAACTTCTGATTTTTTTACGCAAACGTCATGTTTTGAGGTTTTTGCTGTTTTTTCGTATTGACAATATCATGCGGATAGTGTAAAATAGATATATACCGCGCTGCAAAAAGCGCCTTGATCGAAAGGAAATAATAATATGTCTGAAGATATGAATAATGCAGTACTTGATGAGGAAGAGGGCATAATCGAGCTTGAGGACGAGGACGGAAACGTTGTTCGTTTTGAGTTCATTGATGCTGTGGAGCACAACGGTGTTACTTATTATGCACTTGTACCCGAGTCTGACGAGGAAGATGGCGCTGATCAGTTCGTTGTACTGAAGGAGCAGGAGATCGACGGTCAGTCCATGCTTGCCACCATCGACAGTGATGAAGAGTATCAGGAGATGGGCGAGATATTCCTTCAGCGTTTTGCTGAGCTTGCAGGCTATGACGAGGATGAGGACGAAGCTGAGGAGCTTCAGTAAGTCTTAATTTTCCTGTAATAGTCTTGGCTTTATTCGGGATAATAACCTTGTAAGGCAAAGAGAAGAGCAAAGAAAAGATCACAGTATGGTCGCGAAGCAAGAATACGCGCGGAATTGGATAAGCAAAGATCAGTTCCTGAAGCAATTTTTCTGGTTTCGCGAAGCGAAATCAAAGTCGCCGATTTGCAAAGCAAATTGCAGTTTTTTTGCTTCTCACTCGGAGCGAGTGAGATTTCCTTACGGAAAACGCAAAAAAACAGCTCCGACTTTGAAAGAAAAGATTGCAGTATGGTCGCGAAGCGACCATACGTACTGCCTTGTATTACGTTTAAGGTGTGTTTCTATAATCCAACACTTTGAAAAAGGGATCTCGGCTCTGGCGTCGGATTGCAGACCTCCCGTACAGGACGAACGTGCCTGCCACGGAAGATAGGGAGCGTGAAAACGACAGGCGATTTTACCCACCCTGCTGACCCCTTATTTTTAATAACCGCCTTGCCGTGGGTGTGCATATAAAACCCGCATGTCAGCAGGGTGGGTAAAATCGCCTGTCGTTTTCACGCTCCCTATCTTCCGTGGCAGGCACGTTCGTCCTGTACGGGAGGTCTGCAATCCGACGCCAGAGCCGAG
The DNA here is from genome assembly GCA_017848155.1 of Oscillospiraceae bacterium. Taxonomy (GTDB): domain Bacteria; phylum Bacillota; class Clostridia; order Oscillospirales; family Ruminococcaceae; genus CAG-115. Next base: position 5,687 of record JAGAKC010000225.1, read on the forward strand.
ATCCCTTTTTCA
>JAGAKC010000226.1 GCA_017848155.1 Oscillospiraceae bacterium
CAGGGAAGCGTAGCATGTATGGCTGATCGGAAAATGATCATAAAGCAACGATGAAAGCAGGTGTATCCGATGTCTGATGAGAAGCATCTTGTCAACATGACTCTCTATAAGATATCATTTCCTGCGTTCTGGGAGATCGCATACAGGGAAAAGAATCTGTTCTATCACATTATCCGCCGACATGCTGAAAAGTTCGTTGCAAAAATGGGTCGGGGTGAAGAGTATCTTGAGGGAGATAAGGTACGATCCTTTTTCCATGAACACTGCACGTTTTGTATGGAGAAAGCGATGACGGATAACAGCAGTACATTTTACTGCACTGATGATCTTCGCTGCTGGATATGCTTTGAATGTTTTTCTGATCTCAGAGAAAGATTTAACTGGCAGGAAAAACAGGGAGAGGAATTACCCGGCTTATCGGAGGGCAGCAAAGCAAAAAGCTAAAAAACGGACCTTACAGCCACACGGCTGTTTAATATCGTAACACACAAGGAGGATATTCACATGGCAAAGAAGAGAAGCATTGAGGAAAAGCGAAAGCCGATGACTCATCAGACCATCTACAAGATCATGGTCTGGGTGACCTTTGTGGTGGCAGGAGCATTCCTGGCTATCAACCTGTTCAAGGTGAACGTTCCCGGAATCATTGCTATAGGCGGAAGCATGCTTCTTCTTGCGGGCGTTCTTATCTTCATGAATAAGGTGTCGATAAGGATGTATACGAAGGAGTTCGTTCTGTCGCTCGGTCTTGAGTTCATTATATTTGCCATCTCGCTTTTCAGCGGCGAGTCCTACAGTGACGACTTCCCCATGTTCCTTGCAACGATAGGCATGGCAGGTATGTATATGGAGCCGAGATTCACCAAGGTGCAGATAGTCGTTGCGGACGTACTTCTTGCGATAATGTATGTCATCAACCCCGACAAGGGCGGCGCTATCGGTCAGTATATCCTCTGCGCAGTCATCTTCACACTGGCAGGCATGCTGTTCTATCTTGCGATAAAGCGTGGTCGTGCGTTCATAGATATCTCGGGTAGACAGGCGACTGAAACTGACAATATCCTCTGGACGATGCAGGAGATGGGCGAGAAGCTGGAGAAGGACTTCAACGAGTCCTCTGCCCGTATCGAGGAGAGCACAAGAGAGCTTGAGGAAGGCTCCGCAAGCGTTATCGTGGGCGCAGGCAGCGTTGCATCAAGCTGTGACAGCGTACATACGAAGATACGTGCAACGGGCGATCAGATCGAGGCGCTCAACAAGCACGTGAAGGAGTTTGAGGAGTCCCTTACCGAGAATACCGAGAACATGGAAACGATGAAGCAGCAGCTTCGCTCCGTGCATGAGATGATAGAGCGCACCAACAATGCGGTAAACGAGATGAAGACCCAGATGAACGAGGTCGCTGCCATTGCAGAGCAGCTCGGAACCATCTCCTTCCAGACGACGCTCCTGTCGCTTAATGCGTCGGTAGAGGCTTCTCATGCGGGTGCGGCAGGTCAGGGCTTCGCAGTCGTTGCGTCAGAGATGAAGGAGCTTTCGGAAAACAGCGAGCGCTTCTCCGAGAGAGTTTCCGAGGTGGTGGGACATCTTCTCGGTCAGGTGGAGCGTATCTCCGACCAGTTTGGCGGAAGCGTGAAGGCGCTGCTGCGCTCCGAGGACACCATGACCGAGTTCAAGGAGAGCTTCACCGAGCTTACAAAGCAGTTTGAAACACTGTACGACAATATTGAGGAGCAGACACGCAGCGTTGAGGCAGTGGATGAGATATTCACACAGCTCAGCACCGAGGTCAGCAGCATGAAGAGAAGCTCCGAGGATAACAAGGAAACGGTGGAGGACATCGTAAAGGCGATGGACGAGTACCGTGAGAACATCGGCAGAGTTATCGTGAACACAAGAGTAAAGGAGCAGCTGTAACGGTACAGGGCGGCAGCGTCGCATGTCGGTGAGATAACGGGAGGTGGCATGGTGGCATGATGACAAGGCTTAAGGTGTGGTGTATCTATTCGGGGTACACGGTGCTTTTTGCAGTGACATTCGCCGTGATACTTGCCGTGCTGACGGGGGCGCTGGTCATGGTGCCGACGGGTATCTTCTTCGGCGCAGTGGGCGGAGCGCTGCTTATTGCGGACACGCCGTATATCGTGACCGAGCTTTCGCCGAAGCTGATGCTTTTCGGAGGTCTTTTCGCAGCCTTTGCGGCAGCCTTTCTGGGCTTTGCTGCGGTGAAGATCGGCTTTCTCATATCAAGGCTGTTCAGATGCGTCAGAAAGCACTGCGACAGGCTGAGGGGCTGGTGACGGCATGAACAGGGTACTTGACCGCCTTATAATAGTAACGGGAGCGCTTGCGCTGGTGTTCGGGATATGCACGTGGCTGGTGCGTGACAGCAAGGGCAATGCGCACTACTATGAGGGCGACAACACGGTAAAGCTGTGCGAATATATCGAGCTTCAGATGCTGAAGACCGACACGGAGCTTATCCCGTATGACGGCGACAGGATACGCATACAGTACAGGAGCATAATGCCGATATCCGTGATGCTTGGCGATAACAGGCTGATAATAACAGAGAGCGACGAGCTTAAGCTGACGCTCATGACAGGCGACCCCGAGCAGTTCAGGCTGAGGGTGTACCTGCCGAAGAACATCTATAAAAGCATAATCGTAACGGCGGCGGCGGGGGATGTGGACATAGGTCGCATCGACGCAGACGCAGTTGCCGTGACCACAAAGAGCGGCGCCATAACCGCCACAGAAACACGCTCGCAGATGAATCTCGTCAGCGGTTCGGGCGATATCTCGCTCGGCTTTGAGAGCGTTATCAGCGGCAGTGCGATCTCAACACGCAGCGGCAATGCGCAGATACTTTTCCCCAGCGGAAGCTCGGTGGCGCTTGCATACGAAACAGAAACGGGCGAGTTCAGCTCCGACCTTATCAGCGGAAGCGTTGAGGGCAGCTTCATGTACAGCTTCAGCGGAGGTGCGAACCTCATCCGTGCGGAGGTAGAGAGCGGAACTCTTACAGTAAACGAATATGATGCGGAGGATGAAAAATGAAGAACTTCAGACAGGAACTGACCATAACGACAGACGAGCAGGAGCAGTTCCTCAATCTCTCCTTTGAGATAGAGGAGTGCGTAAGGCGCAGCATGATAAACGAGGGCATCTGCGTGGTCATTTCCCAGCACAGCACGGCTGCGGTGTTCCTTGAAAACGACAACGAGGACCTGCACAGCGACTGGAGCAAGATGCTGAATGCACTTGCGCCTAAGGAAACGGAGTACAAGGTGGACTATTCCAGCGCAGGCACAGCGCACCTTAAGCAGATGCTGCTGGGCGGCTCTGTGACCGTGCCGATATCCGACGGCAGACTGGAGCTTGGCCCCAGACAGTTCATAATGTACGGCGACTTTGACGGCTGCCGTGAAAAAACAGTGATCGTGAAGATCATAGGAGAATAACTTTCAGATGGTTTCAGTAATCATTCCGGCATATAATGAGCATGAAAATATCCGCAGGACTGCATCTGTGATAGGCGGGATACTTTCCGATGCGCACATCGCATATGAGCTGGTATTCGTTGACGACGGCTCAAAGGACGATACGTGGTCGGAGATATGCGAAGCGAATGCTGCGGACGAGAATGTACGAGGCGTGCGCTTTTCACGAAATTTCGGCAAGGAGGGTGCGATATTCGCAGGACTCAGCGCTGCGGCAGGCGACTGCGCCGTGCTTATCGACTGCGACCTGCAGCACCCACCCGAGCTTATCCCGAAGATGTACAGCATGTGGGAGAGCGGCGCAGAGGTGGTCGAGGCGGTAAAGTCCTCCCGTGGACGGGAGAGCCTGCTTTACAAGCTGTTTGCAAAGAGCTTCTATAAGATGATGAAGTCCTCGTCGGGCATAGACCTTGACGGCGCAAGCGATTTCAAGCTGCTTGACCGCAAGGTGGTGGACGCACTGAACGAGATGCCCGAGCGCATGACGTTCTTCCGTGCGCTTTCAAGCTGGGTCGGCTTTCACACCGAGAGGATAGAGTTCGATGTAAAGCCACGTGCGGCAGGCAGCACCAAATGGAGCTTCAGAAAGCTGTTCAGGTATGCGCTGAATAATATCACATCCTTTACGAACCTTCCGATACACCTTATCACCCTTGTGGGCGTGATATTCGGAATATTTGCGCTGATACTGGGCATACACACACTTGTGAACTATTTCTGCGGCAACGCTGCGGAGGGCTTCTCCACGGTGATACTGCTGATACTGATAGTCGGTGCGTGCGTGCTGGTGGGAATAGGCGTTATCGGATTCTATCTGTCCAAAATATACGAGGAGATAAAGCATCGCCCGAGGTACATCGTATCCGAGCGCATCGGTATTGAAAGACCCTCGGGAAAGGCTGACGGAAAATGAGTGAACATTCTGCCGCGGTGAGCCGCGGCAATTCGGCGTTTATGGAAAGGCTGAGCGAGCTTCCGTTCAGGGCGGCACGCTTCATCAGCGTCAACAGGGCGTATTTTCTTGCGTTCCTGCTGCCGACGGTGATACTTTTCATAGCGTATATCATATTCGGCGTATGGCCGTTCGGTGAGCGCTCTGTGCTGTCGCTGGACCTCAATGCGCAGTATGTGTACTATTACGACTATATCTACGACGTGCTGGCAGGTGACGAGAGCATCTTCTACAGCTGGAGCCGTAACCTGTCGGGCGAGTTTGCGGGCATAATCGGCTACTACCTTGCAAGTCCGTTCAACCTGCTGGTGTATCTCTGGGACAGGTCATGGATAACAGAGGGTCTGCTTACGATGATGCTTGCAAAGGCGGGCGCCTGCGGACTTTCTGCGGCATTCCTGCTGAAAAGGCACAGGGGACTTTCCGATACCACCACCGTCTGCTTTTCGGTGATGTATGCGCTGTGCGGCTTCTTCGTGGTGCAGACGATGGACCCGATGTGGCTGGACGGACTTGTTGCGCTGCCGCTGGCGGCTATGGGCGTTGAGCGCATCTGCGACAAGCGCCGCTTCAAGCTGTATGTGCTGTCGCTGGTGTACATCTTCATCGCAAATTTCTACATCGGCTACATGGTGGGAATATTCACGGCGCTGTACTTCTTCTACTATCTTGCCTCGGGAAAGAGCGCAAACAAGTGCTTCGGACAGCACTGCGGAGCTGTACTGATGTACGGCACGGCGTCTGTCAGCGCAATACTCATGTCCTGCGTGATGATACTGCCCGTGTACAAGTCGCTTTCCAACGGAAAATTCGAGTTCACACAGCCTGATTTCTCGGTTGCGGAGAGCTTTGATATAGCCGATACGTTCATAAAGCTGTTTCCCTGCACCTATGACAGCGTGCGTATGGAGGGCATGCCTGCCCTTTATGCAGGTACGCTTGCGCTGGTGTTTACGGTGATATACTTCATCTCACGGAGATTTCCTGCCCGTGAGCGCATCGCAGGCGGAGTGCTGGTTGCGGTGCTTATGCTGTGCATGTATATCCGACCCGTGGATATGCTGTGGCACGGCGGTCAGATGCCAAACTGGCTCCCGTACAGATATTCCTTCCTTGTCAGCTTCCTGCTGATACTTTTCGGCGCTGAAGCCTTCGACAGGATAAAAAAGCTGCGTGGAGCTTCATTCGGCACGGCATTCGGAATACTCCTTGCGATGCTGCTGTACGCAGACCTCGGAAACGACGGCGAGTTTTACGACGCTGTGCTGGATATCGCAGTGCCCCTTGCGGTGCTGGGAGTCATCTGCATAGCTGCGTATGCCTACAAAAAATACTGCAATGCGGCTGCGATGAAGGTGACAGTGACGGTGCTGATATGTGCGGAGTGCCTTTTAAACACCACTGTATCGCTGTTCCTGATGCACCGTGATATTGTATTCTCGAAACGTGCGACCTACCGCTTTGACATCCCCTACACAAGGGAGGTCACGGACTACGTCCATCAGCAGGACGGGGACTTCTACCGCATGGAAAAGACGTTCCACCGCTGCGTGAATGACCCGATAGCGCTGCGCATGTACGGCATGAGCCACAGCTCAAGCACACTCAACGCACGTGCAATAGACCTTCTCAAGGGACTCGGCTTCAGCGGCAGGGAGCATTACTCCCGATACGACGGCGCAACGCTGTTTCTTGACGACATCTTCGGGGTGAGGTACGTTCTTGCAAAGGACGGACGTACTGTACCGTATACGGAGCAGCTCGCTGTTCCGAGAAACGATGCAAGACGTGTGATGGTGCCCGGGGGAGAGGCTGCGCTGCCCGAGCAGATAGACGTTTATAAGAACTCTGACGAGCTTGGGATCGCATACCTTGCAAGCGACGGAGTGCTGGAGCTTGTTCCGGAGCTGTACACCGAGGACGATGCGGATTTCGCCTCCCCGTTCAGATATCAGAATGCGCTTGCAAAGGCGCTTTCAGGCGACGAGGAGAACACGATATTCCTGCCCGTGACCGATGTGGAGTTCGACAGCGAGAACATCCGCACGGGCTACACCACCGACTCCCACCACAGCTACCGCAAGAAGGACGAGGAGGACGGTGCGTGGATATCCTACACGATAACTGCGCAGCAGGACGGACCAATATACATGTTCCTGCCGACGATATACGAGCGTGAAACGGGCATGTACATCAACGGCGAGTACAGGCAGAACTACTACAAATACGAGAACTACAGCGCAGAGTACCTCGGCACTTATAAAGAGGGCGAGAGCTTCGAGCTGAAGCTGGAGCTTCTGGAGAATGCGGTGTACTTCAAGGAAGCGCAGTTCTTCAGCATCGACATGCAGGCGCTTCAGAAGTTCAACGACGAGCTTTCTGCGATGAACGCCGAAACCACGCTGACCCGTACCTCGGGCAGCCGTCTGGAGCTTTCTGTGAACGCTGCGGAGGACATGGTGCTGTTCACGACCATTCCTGCGGAGGAGGGCTGGACG
>JAGAKC010000227.1 GCA_017848155.1 Oscillospiraceae bacterium
CAGCTGCACGGCACATCTCCAATACTCTATACAAAATGATCCTCCAGCATAGGTCTTAAACAGGAATACCGCAGCATCCTTCGATCGTTTTCGACCATGCTCTGCACCTTTCGGGCAGTTCCGATAACTATAAGTATATTTTTTGCTCTTGTTACCGCAGTGTATAACAAATTCCGATATGTTAGCCTGTCCATTCCGTTGGGAAGCGGAATTATGACAGCGGGATATTCACTGCCCTGACTTTTGTGGATAGTCACCGCATAGGCATGCTCCACCCTTTTCAGCATGTCTGTATCGTATATTGCAGTGCGTCCGTCAAAATCTATCTCAAGTCGGTCGTTTGCCTTGTCTGCACTGCGGACGATACCGATATCTCCGTTGAATATGCCATGGGACTTTTCTGTCCCTCTGCGCCACTCCACGTCATAGTCGTTCTTTGTCTGCATTATCTTGTCGCCCGTGCGGAAAAGCTGGTTGAAGTATTTAAGCTCCTGCTTTCCCTTTCCGGGAGGATTCAGCGCCAGCTGCAGCGACTGATTTATGCTCTGCGTACCCACCACACCCAGCTTTGACGGACAAAGCACCTGTATATCCTCGATAGCAGAGTAGCCGTAGGAATTAGGCAGCCGTGTCTTGCAAAGCTCAATGACCAGCTTAAGAGTATCCTCCTCGCTTGCCGTAGGCATAAAGAAGAAATCGCTCTTTCTGTCGTTAAGTACAGGCATCTCTCCCCGTACTATCCTGTGCGCATTTGTTACAATAAGGCTCTCCGCCGCCTGACGGAATATCTCCTTAAGCTCCACCATAGGCACCCGACCGCTTGCAATAAGGTCACGCAGGATGTTTCCCGCTCCCACCGACGGAAGCTGATTGCTGTCGCCTACAAGGATGAGCCTTGTCCTTGACCTGACCGCTTTCAGAAGCGAAAACATCAGCAGGGTATCCACCATCGACATCTCATCTATGACGAGCACATCACAGGACAGCGGATTCTCCTCACCACGCTTGAAGCAGTGTCCGCCATGTGCGGCGAAATCCACCTCAAGCAGCCTGTGTATCGTCTGCGCAGGCGTATCGGTAAGGTCAGCCATTCGCTTTGCCGCTCTGCCCGTAGGCGCAGCAAGCTTTATCTTCTGACCACGCTGCTTGCAAAGGGCTATCACCGCATTAAGCGTCGTAGTCTTTCCTGTACCCGGTCCGCCCGTCAGGATAAAGACATGATTGTTCATACAGCCGTTTATAGCTTCCTTCTGACGTGCTTCATATTCTATGCCCTCTGTCCATTCTATGCCTGCTATCTCCTCGGCATAGTCCTTTTCGCCGCAGTCGTCACGCTTTATCATCTCGGCAAGCTTCTGTGCGATATAGCACTCCGCCTGATAGTACTCCGAAAGGAACACGAAGCGCTCGTCGTACTTATCATCGAGCACCACCTCGCCACGCTGCTCCGCAATAGAGAGCGCACTCCAGAATGACTTTTCCGATATATCCAGCTCATAGCAGACCGTATCTGACAGCGCCGCCTCACGCACACAGGTGTGACCGTTCGCCGCATTCACTCTGAGGCACCATATTATGCCTGCAAGTATACGCTCCTCGCTGTCCATAGGGATACCCAGAGCCTCTGCCACCCTGTCAGCATCCCTGAACGGCAGCTCGATGCCGTTCTCGCACATTATATAAGGGTTCTCCTTTATCACCTGCATGGTGCGCCCCTCATACTGCTTCCAGACGGACGCAATGGTTATCGGCTGTATACCGAACTTTGAAAAGTATGTCATAGCCTTGCGGAGTCCTGTTATCTTGTTGAACTCCTTGCCGATGGACAGTGCTCTTTCCGTCGTTATGCCCTTGATGGCAGCCAGCTTCACGCTGTCATTCTCCAGTATCTCGAGAGTATCATCGCCGAAAGCCGTAACTATCCTCTTTGCAACAGCAGGACCTATCCCGGGGATAACACCCGAGCCGAGATATTTTCGTATAGCCTCCTTGCTTGTGGGAAGAGAACGTTCAAAGACCTCTGCCTTGAACTGCCGTCCGTATTTCGGAGAATTGATGTAATCGCCGTAAAGGGTCAGCTCCTCACCCTCACGCACATCTCCCAGCATACCCACAGCCGTTACCAGTGTATTGTTGCAGTCAAGGTCCAGCACAACATAACCGTTTTCCTCATTGTAGAACACAACTCCCTCCACCGTGCCACGGATAGAGAGCAGCTCCTCCTGTGATGCCATGGGTATCACCGTCCTTTCCTATATCATTTATCCCTGTCGCTTTTTTCTCCGAACAACACTGCCGCCGCTGTCTTAAGCAGCATGACCATACCGAATATCGACAGGAACATATTTGCAAACACGTACAGAAACTGCATAATACCGCCTCCTACGGCAGTATATGCAAAAGCTCATTTTACGCACCTGTGTTCCTTTGTCATTTGATATTATGCTCTCTTAAGCAGGATGCAGTTCCAGCCTTCCTCATTCTCCTGCGAGATGACAACGAATCCATTCTCAGCAAGTGCCGCAAGCACCTCGTCCAGACGCTCGTCAATGATACCCGAAACGATAAGCTGTGCGTCAGGCTTCATGAAACGTGCGAAAATGCCGCTCATGCCGATGATGACATCAGCAACGATGTTAGCGCACACCACGTCATAGCCAGTGCCTATCTTTTCGCAAAGCTCCTCGTCCTCGATGACGTTGCCGCAGTATGCACGGTACTTATCCTTTGCAATATTATTCTTCTCAACATTTTCAGAAGCGGTCTTTACCGCATTTTCAAAAATGTCGCACATGGTAATATCGCTTGCACCGAAAAGCATGGAAGCTATAGAAAGGATTCCGCTTCCGCAGCCGAGGTCAAGCACCTTTTCTCCGCCCTTGATAACATTTTCAAGAGTTTCCATAACGAGCTTTGTCGTGTGGTGCTGACCTGTACCGAAAGTCGAAGCGGGGTCTATCTCAAGTATCCTGTCGCCGTCAGCGGCTTCTACAGCCTCCCACGAAGGCTTCACCACAAGGGTCCTGCCAACACGGAATGGCTTGTAGTACTTCTTCCAGTTGTTCGCCCAGTCCTCTTCCTTGACGTTTGCATATTCCATACGGATATTTCCGTAATAGTTATCGGCATTGTTAGCCTTGTACTCCTCGACCAACGACTTTATAGCCGCTGCCATTTCAGCGCCCTGTGCATTGTCATGAACATAGAGAGTGATATGCGGCTCGACCGTTTTAAGTCCCATAAGCTCATCATCGACATAGTCCCAGTTTGCGTCCTTGTCAGCAAGAAAGCTCTCAAAATCTGCACTGTCGCTGATGATAAAACCTGTGATACCGTAGTCGGTCAGTGCGCCTGTTATACCGTCGATAGCCTGTGAGGAAGTGTAGATATCTATC
>JAGAKC010000228.1 GCA_017848155.1 Oscillospiraceae bacterium
ATGAAATAAGGAGGGAGGGAATCTGGCTTACCAGACCATCACCAATCGTCAGAATAACATATTTATCCAAAGCAGCGCCGATATCCATGTTCTGCCTTACGACGCCCATGATAATACCGCCCACAACATTAACGCCTGTTATAATAAGACCTGCCGTAGCGTCTCCTTTTACATATTTAACAGCACCATCCATAGAGCCAAAAAAGCTTGCCTCCTGCTGGAGCTTCTCTCTCTGCTTCTTTGCTTCTGCATCCGTGATGGCGCCTGTATTCAGGTCTGCATCGATAGCCATCTGTTTACCAGGCATGGCGTCCAGCGTGAATCTGGCTGTAACCTCAGCAACTCGCTCAGAACCTTTATTGATAACGACAAACTGCACGATAATCAGGATAATAAATACAACAACACCGATAACAAGATCACCGCCGCCTACAAACTGTCCGAAAGTTGCGACTACGTTTCCCGGATCACCTGTTGACAGAATCAGACGGGTTGACGATACATTCAGCGCAATTCTGAAAATCGTCGTAAACAGCAAAATAGTCGGATAAAAGGATAAATCCAGGACCTCCTTTGCAAACATTGTAGTAAACAGGATCGTAAATGCCAGCGAAATATTTAACGCAAGCAGTACGTCCAGCAGCGTGCTGCTAATTGGTACAATCAACATGATGATAGCGCTAAGTAAATATAAAGCTACACCTATGTCCGCTTTCTTCATCTTCATGTCTTTGTTTCCCCCTTAACTCCTAAAAACTCCCTTTTTCTTTTTTAAATTTGAAAGCTTTGTTTCACTTTCCTTCCAATAGCTCGAAAGCTCCGCTTCCTCGTTACAATATCGGGTGAAAACAAGGTCTCGCACAGCTCGACTTTGTTTTCCTTCCGCTCTCGAAAGCTTCGCTTCCTCGTTACAATATCGGGTGAAAACAAGGTCTCGCATAGCTCGACTTTGTTTTCCTTCCGCTCTCGAAAGCTCCGCTTCCTCGCTACAATATCGGGTGAAAACAAGGTCTCGCATAGCTCGACTTTGTTTTCCTTCCGCTCTCGAAAGCTTCGCTTCCTCGTTACAATATCGGGTGAAAACAAGGTCTCGCATGGCTCGACTTTGTTTTCCTTCCGATATTGTAAATTATCTCACAATTTACATAATTTGTATATAATAAAATGTAAAAATTTTTATTTTTTTTATTTTTTATACTTCTTACACAAATGAAACAGAAAAACTCTGTGCGTTTTTACCTGCAAACAGAGTTTTTTAATTTACATAATACATCTTTCCTGCAGTTTGCCCGGAAATATTATGTATACCCATATTTATATTTTCCCTTGCATCTTGTATACCATCGCCAGTACTTCAGCAACTGCCTGGTACAGTTCCGGAGGAACCTCCTGTCCGATGTCCACATTGGCGTACAGCATACGGGCAAGCGGCTTGTTTTCTACAATCTCTACATGATTCTCTTTTGCAATTTCCTTAATCTTTTGCGCCACATAATCCGCGCCTTTCGCCAGAACAACCGGTGCCGATCCGATTGATGCATCATACTTAATCGCTACTGCAAAGTGCGTCGGGTTTGTAATCACGACATCTGCTCTCGGCACGTCCTGCATCATTCGCCTTTGAGACGCCTCACGCATCTTACTCCTGATTTTCCCCTTAATCTGCGGGTCTCCTTCGGAATTCTTATACTCATCCTTTACCTCTTGCTTGGTCATCTTGATATCATCATTGAATTTTTTGCGCTGATAAAACAAGTCAACAAATGCTATCACCATAAAAACAAGTGAAATCTTCAGCCCCATGTCGATAACAATGCTGCCGATCAGTTCAATTGCCTGATTGAGCGGCATTTCGTAAAATTTTACAAGATATACCCAGTCATCCTTTATGGTTGAGTACACCACCGCCACAATGATAATCACCTTGGCAATTGATTTTAAAAGCTCTATGATTTTATCCTTGGAGAACAGCCTTTTCATTCCTGATACCGGATTCAGCTTGCTGAACTTGGGATGCAGCGGTTTCGTAGAAATCTGAAACTTGAACTGCAACATGTTGATGCCGACTGCAAGGACAACGCCAACCACAAAAAAAGGAAGCAGTTGTGTCAGCAGCTCCACAAATACACCATTAAGCAGTATTCTGTAATCCTCTTTTACAATGCTGCCCCCCCAATAAGTCGTGTAAGCCGGAATCTTTTCATAAATTTCACTAAAAAGCTCCATAAAATTCTCGCCCATATGACCTATCCAGAACTTTAAAATCAGAAAAAGCGCAATCAGCTCTACTCCGCTCGATAATTCTTTACTTTTCGGAACTTTACCTTCCTTA
>JAGAKC010000229.1 GCA_017848155.1 Oscillospiraceae bacterium
GTGATGCGATGGAGGACTATGTTCTGGATATCATCATGGGCAACGGACCGTCTGCAAGGTCTATCCGTATCGACCTTCCGCATTTTACACTGATAGGTGCGACGACGAGGTCGGGACAGCTCTCCGCACCGCTGCGTGACAGATTCGGAGTGATCCAGCGACTGGAGCTGTATACGCCCGAGGAGCTTTGCGACATCATCCAGAGATCTGCCATCATACTTGCGATACCCTGTTCAAAGGACGGCGCAATGGAGATAGCAAGAAGATCGAGAGGTACACCACGAATCGCAAACCGACTTCTTAAGCGGGTCCGTGACTATGCAGAGGTGCTTGGCGACGGAAAGATAACCCGTGAGATAGCTGATATCGCACTGAACAGGCTTGAGATAGACTCGCTCGGACTTGACAGCCTTGACAAGCGCTTCCTTGAAATGATAATCAAGGGATACAACGGCGGTCCTGTTGGACTTGAAACGCTTGCTTCCGCACTGGGAGAGGAATCCGTGACTCTTGAGGAGGTGTGTGAGCCTTTTCTCATGCAGCTCGGCTTTGTGTCGAGGACGGCACGAGGACGTACTGCGACGGCGCTTGCCTATAAGCATCTCGGAATAATGAAGGACGGTCAGCAGACGCTTGAATAATGGCGAAAAAATATAACATATTATGGGGGAAATATCCATGGGAAGGATCTTTGGAACTGACGGCGCAAGGGGAGTTGCGATAACCGAGCTTACCTGTGAGCGTGCAATGGCTATAGGCAGGGCGGCGGCATATGTTCTGACAAAGGAGTGCGGCAGTGAGCGTCCACGCATACTTGTCGGAAAGGATACACGTATATCGTCAGATATACTTGAAGCGGCGCTGTGCGCAGGACTTACGTCCGTGGGTGCGGAGGCCGTTCTTCTGGGAGTCGTACCGACTCCTGCGGTGGCGTATCTTGTAAAGCATTACGGTGCGGATGCGGGAGTTATGATATCTGCATCTCACAACAGTGTGGAGTACAACGGTATAAAGCTGTTTTCAGGCGAGGGCTTCAAGCTGTCCGATGAAACAGAGGAGGAGATCGAAGCGCTGATACTCGACCGACCCGAGGAGATAACGCTTCGGGATGGTGTTTCGGTCGGCAGGATCACACGCATCGAGCGTGCTCAGGCGGATTATATTCAGCATATCACCGATTGCGTACATTCCGATCTTTCGGGCATAAGGGCTGCCTTTGACTGTGCAAACGGAAGCTCCGCCGTTACAGCGCATGATCTGTTTTCGGGAATGGGAGTTGACGGCAGGTACATAGCCGAGGAGCCTGACGGTATGAACATCAATTACGAATGCGGCTCCACGCATATTGAGAAGCTTGCAGAGTTTGTAAAAGCACGCAGCTTCGATGTCGGCTTTGCATTTGACGGCGATGCGGACAGATGCCTTGCGGTGGACGAAAACGGCAAAATAGTTGACGGCGACAGGATAATCGCTGTTATCTCAAAGTATCTTAAATCCATTGGACAGCTTAAGGGCGACACTGCTGTGGTAACGGTCATGAGCAACTTAGGCTTCCACAACTACATGAAGCAGAATGGCATAAACACTCTTTGTGCAAAGGTGGGCGACCGCTATGTGCTGGAGGAGATGCTGAAATACGGCTACAACATCGGCGGCGAGCAGTCGGGACAGATCATCCTGCTTGACCATGCGACTACGGGTGACGGTCAGCTGACGGCGGCGATGCTTCTTAAGGTGATGACCGACACGGGAATGAAGCTGTCAGAGCTTGTTGCGGACATCAAGGACTATCCGCAGCTTCTTGTAAACGTGAAGATAACCGAGCAGACAAAGGGCATGTGGGATAAGACGCCGTCTATCATGGCTAAGATAGAGGAGGCTGAAAGGCAGCTCGGCGATACAGGTCGTGTGCTGGTGCGTGAGAGCGGCACAGAGCCGCTGCTGAGGGTGATGCTTGAGGGCATTGATGAGCAGCAGGTAAATACGCTGACCTATGCGATTGCTGACGAGGTAAGAGCGGCGCTTTGCTGATAAAATACGATTCAGAGGACGATAATAATGAGGATTTCCGACAAGTGGCAGGACTACTGCCTTATAGATACCTCCGACGGAGAGCGTCTGGAGCGCTGGGGCGATGTAACTCTTATCCGCCCCGACCCGCAGATAATATGGAAGTGCGAGGGCGAGGCTCCCGAGTGGCGCAGCGCCCATGCGAAATATAACCGCTCATCATCGGGCGGTGGAAGCTGGGACTACCGCAGAAAGCTCCCTGAGAGCTGGCAGATAAAGTACGGCGAGCTTACCTTTATGGTAAAGCCGACAGGCTTCAAGCACACGGGATTATTCCCCGAGCAGGCGGTCAACTGGGACTACTGCATGAACGAGATACGAAACGCAGGACGTCCGATAAACGTGCTGAATCTCTTTGCCTATACAGGCGGCGCAACGCTTGCCTGCGCAAAGGCGGGAGCTTCTGTCTGCCACTGTGACGCAGTCAAGGGAATGGTGGACTGGGCACGCACCAATGCGAAGCTGTCGGGGCTTTCCGACAAGCCTATCCGCTGGATAGTTGATGATGCGGTGAAATTCATCGGCCGTGAGATACGCCGTGGCACACGCTACGACGGCATCATTCTCGACCCGCCAAGCTACGGCAGGGGCACTAACGGTGAGATGTGGCGGTTAGAGGACAATATCTATGACCTCATGACGATGATAACGCAGCTGCTTACCGACAAGCCGCTCTTTATACTGCTCAACAGCTATACGACAGGTCTTTCTGCATCGGTAATGAGCTATCTTCTTCATCAGACGGTGGGAAAGAGATTTGATATAGAGGTCATCTCTGAGGAGATAGGACTTCCCGTGCAGCAGACAGGAATGCCGCTTCCGTGCGGAAGTACGGCAATAGTCAGATTCAGATAAGTGTGTCGAAAAGAGGACAGGGATTGAACATAATTGAAGTAGAAAATCTATGCTTTGACTACGTCACAAGGGACGAGGAGGGAAACGTCACCGAGCGCAATAACGTGCTTAAGGATGTGAGCCTTTCCGTGCCCGAGGGACAGTTTCTTGCGGTGCTGGGTCACAACGGCTGCGGCAAATCAACGCTTGCAAAGCATTTTAACGCTATACTGACGCCTACCAGCGGACGCGTGGTGGTGGACGGGATAGATACATCTGACGAGGAGCGTCTGTTTGATATAAGACAGACCGTCGGAATGGTATTCCAGAATCCCGATAACCAGCTGGTCGCAACGGTAGTGGAAGAGGACATTGCCTTTGGCCCGGAAAATATGGGCGTGCCTTCTCAGGAGATCAGAAAGCGTGTGGATGAA
>JAGAKC010000230.1 GCA_017848155.1 Oscillospiraceae bacterium
TGAAGCTGATCGTAGACTGCGGCATTGAAAGCGGCATGGATGTATTCAAGGCGCTTGCACTGGGTGCGGACTGTGTATGCGTGGGACGTGACCTTATGGAGCCGCTCAAAAATGGTGCATCAGGTGTTACCGAGCGTATTGATCAGCTCAGCACTGAGCTTAGCACGGTTATGGCAAGGACAGGCTTCAAAAAGCTTAGCGAGATAGACCCAAGCGTTATTCATTACAGGAGGGCATGATATGAGATTAGGTATAGCATCGGCATTACATCATGAAACTCCCGGGCAGTGGGCTGAACAGCTGAAAAGCCTCGGTTGCAGGAGCGTTGTTTTCCCACTTAACTGTAACGACAGCAAGGACAGGATATCTGCATATGTGGAAGCGGCAAGGGAAAATGACCTTACGATTGCCGAAGTGGGCATCTGGAACAATATACTGGACCCTGACCTTGAAAAGCGCAGGGAGAATATCGAATACAACATCCGTCAGCTCATTCTCGCAGATGAGATAGGCGCAGTGTGTGCGGTAAATATCGCAGGTACTCCTCATGGTCCGCGCTGGGACGGAGGATACCGTGAGAATTTCTCTGACGAAACCTTTGACATGACGGTCGAAACTATAAAATACATCTTAAAGCAGGCTGAAGTAAAAAGCACATTTTTCAGTATAGAGTCGATGCCGTGGATGATACCGTCAGGACCGCAGGAATATCTGAAGCTCATACAACGTGTGGATCATTCCCGTTTTGCGGCACACCTCGATCTTGTGAATATGATAACCTCTCCTCGCAGATACTTTTTCAATGATGTTTTTATGAGAGAATGCTTTGAGGTGCTTAAAGGACATATCTGCAGCTGTCATCTTAAGGATATCCGTTTAAAGGAAGATTTCACATTCCAGCTGCAGGAATGTGCTGTCGGAGAAGGAACACTTGACATCAGGCTTTATACGGAGCTTGCGACAGCTGCAGACCCGGATATGGCCATGATAATAGAGCATCTTTCCACTGATGAGGAATATATCAGCAGCATGAACTATATGAAAGAGCATTTGATCTGAAACGGTTTCTGCTATGTGCTGTAAAGAAGGGGGGATAGCTATGCTGCGTATCGCTGTATGCGATGAGTTCACATGTAAGATATAGCTGTTCTCTACATAGACGAGGTGACAGTATATCCTTATTCCGTAAGCGTAAAGCTCAACATGATAAACGGCATTCAGGCAAACAGCAATTCCGAGGAGCTTGAAAAGCTTGGGAACATAGACAAAGAGGCGTTCTTCATCACCGAGGATGCTGATAGAAAAAAGCAATCAAATAATTCAGCCGGCGAAAGTCGGCTTTTTTCATAATATGTCAAGACTTATGCGGGGGAAAGATCAGAGTAATAAAGCCCAAGAGAACAGTAAAAAGATCGGGAGCGAACTTTCCGTCCGCTCCCCTATATATGAAAAAGCACATGCTTTGAAAATATGATTTACTTATATGTTATAAAACCTTGGCTATTCGTTACGAATATGATAGAATATCTATGGGGTGAACTATCACATGGAAACCAGACTCGCAAAGCTCAGCGTGGGGCGTTCCGGAGGAACAGCCTCGGCAAAGTGTAAGAATTATAAAATATCTCTGCCCACGACGTGGGTGGAACAGCTTGGTCTGAACGAAAACAACCGTGAGCTGGAGCTGTGCTTTGACGGCGACAGGATCGTAATTGCTCCACGTCTGACTTCGGAGGAGTTTGCGGCTAAAGCTCTGAAGCTCGGGCATGAAGTGTATAAATTCAGCTTTTTTGACGGAGATAAGCTGTGCACTGAGATCTATTCCGACTTTACTGAAAAGCGGTTAAGAGCAGAGAATTTCACCGACAACCTCATTAAGACCGCTTTCGGAAAGAACAATGTTCCCTCATGGGAGGATTTCACAGAGTTCCTTGAGGAACGCTGTATTCCTAAAAGCAGGAGCGGACTGCGTGAATACCTTGATGCGATTGGCGCAGACAGCAGTGATCCGCTTGATATACTCCCTATAACACAGGGAAGAATGGCAGAGGACGACCAGCGTCTGATAATGGAGGTGCTGAAGTGAGTATACGGCTTGTAAGCGATGAGAAGATCGCTGAAACTTCGTCAAAAGGCAATCAGGAAAAGTGGCTGGATAACGGCGTGTGGTACAAGCTGGACCAGTTTGGCTATGAGGCCCTCGCTGAAATGCTGATCTCACA
>JAGAKC010000025.1 GCA_017848155.1 Oscillospiraceae bacterium
CCACTGACCGCCCGGCATGAAGATAACATCGCCGCACACGTAAAGATCGCTCTTGAAGTTCATGTATCCGGCAATATAGAGGTCGCCGCCTACGTATACATCAGTGTACTCAGGGAATGTTCTGTTTCCGTTGAGCACAAGATCTCCGCCAACGATAAGTCTTCCATGTTCGCTGCTTGTACCGCCGAAATCAAACGAACCGATAGAGCAGCCTGTGCCGACTGTCATGTCATTGCCGATGACCCAGGTAAGGGGATGGTCAGGAGCCATAGTGCTCTTGTTGTTGAACATTACAGAGCCAACACAGATAAGGTTGTTGGTGAAAATGTTGTCGCCGTCACCTGAATACGTGCCGGTATTTACGTGATCGTCAAAGATAACGTACTCGTTATCAAAGTACAGCTCACTGTCTGTGCTGAAGCTGGAGATATAGATATCGTTCGGAACATAACCTGTACCTGTAAAGAATCGGTTGATGATAGGCGGTTCAACAGGGTCAGGCTCTGCACACTTTACGTATACATGGCTGGTTTCTACTACGCCGTCGTTTACAACTGTAACAGCGATATCATACACCATTGCCTCTTTCACCTTGCCGCCCACAGTCATGTTTTCGTCGTTAAGGCGGGTTATGGTGATATCGTAAGCACCGTATGCCGTATCATCCTTTGTTCCTGATGCTACCAGGGATTTGAAGTCGTTGCCGTTTGTGGATAATGACTTGCCCTTGCCAAGCTTAAATATTTTCTGAACGATGGGGTTGCCATCATTCAAATCATCAACAATGAATGCTGCAACTGCGTCACCCATTGAAGACGCAGAAATATACGCCTGCTCCTGGTTAAAGTAGGTTATCTGCACCTGTCTTGACGAAACGACCGACATATACATTGCTGTTACTAGCAGTATAAGGGCAGCCATTGTGCTGACTACCATGAACAACGCACTACCGCGGTTGCTCAGGTATTTCCTTAATGTGTGTTTCATTCTTTTCCTCCAATTAAGATCGGTATGCGACTAAAACACTACTTTGGGTCTGATCAAGCTGCGTCCTGTGCATCCAGAAGATCTGTAGGATCCTGCATGCGCTCAACGCTGTAGAATGTTATAGTTGCGTCAATGGAATAGATACTGTCAGAAACGGACTTTGTGCCTTCCTTTTCTTCTTCCTCTTCGTTAGGATTCAGGGGGATCTCATCTTCCTCTTCATCGTCTACTGCTGCGTCATCGCCCCACTGCTTCTTGAGCTCTTCGTCAGATCTCTTGCTGATCTCTTCCTGAAGCTCTGTGAGCATTTCATTGTACTTCTCCTCTACCTCGGGGTAGTTGAGTCTGAGCTCGTTGAGCATCATTGCCTTTCTTACCTGCTTGCCATCCTCGGACTTTGTGTACTCGTTGATAGCATCAACGAACTTCATCATCTCGTCGGGATTCTCTGCAATAGCCTTAAAAGATACGGAGATGGAAGCAACATCCTGTGTTGCGGAAAGCGCTGTCATCATCTGCAGACGTCTTGCTGCTGCCTCAAGCTCGTCATCACTGGCTGTCTGACCCTGTGTAGCATAAGTCTTGAGGTTGTAAGTGATCTCAGGCTCCTCAAAGAAGCTGAGAGAAAGTGTGGACACCGCAGGGGGTGTAACATCAAGGGATTCAACGACCACGTTGATCTCCTTCTCCTTGCACTGGTCAAGGAAAGCTCTGAGCTCCTGATCTGCCTGGTATGTTGTCAGTTCCTCGAAGAACATATCCGCAAGGTCCTGACCCTCTTTATAAGCAGTAATGATATCGTCCTTAAGACTATCCTTGGTATCAGCCTTTGCAATTACCTGCTGATACTCCTTGTTCTTGGAATCAAGCTTCTTCTGAGCATCGCTCATCTCGTTGAACTTGGGAACGATAAAGAAGAAGATACCAAGACCTAAAATGATGATAACGGCAATAATAAGTACGCCGATTCTTTCCTGTTTACTGAGTTTCATTATTCAGCTACCTCCTCTGTTTCAGCAGCCTGCTCCTCGAATTCAAACTTTGCGTTGTCTTCGTCGCTGCCCGCCTTGATGTTCATGGTGAGTGTGTACTCGAATACTGTATCATACTTTGTATCACCATGTGTACGCAGTACAATATAAGCATTTTCTTCGGAAACGTTCACCTTTTCAAAGCCTGTATAGCTTACATTCTGGAAGTAAGGATCGCCGTACTGATCCTTTAC
>JAGAKC010000231.1 GCA_017848155.1 Oscillospiraceae bacterium
GGCGAGGTGGATGTTCACAGGGAGGAGTGCCTTGTGGACGTGCAGATGGACGCATTTATCCCCGAGGATTACATCTCAAATCAGGCGCAGCGTGTTGACTGCTACCGCAAGATAGCACGCATCCAGACCGAAGAGGACAGCATAGATATCACGGATGAGCTTATCGACCGCTACGGTGAGCCGCCACGCTCAGTGCTGGGACTTATAGACGTGGCACGGCTCAGGAACACCGCCTCGGCAGTTGATATCACCGAGATAAGCCAGGTCGGCGACCTGATGAAATTCTTCATCCAGAAATTCGATATGCACCGCATCGCAGCTGTTTCGGAGAAATACGGCAGCCGCATGAAGCTGGAAACGACGGGGAAGGCTCATATCTCCGTGAAGCTATCAAAGGGCGAAATGCCGCTGGATATAATGCGCAGCGTCATCACGGCGATGAACGAAGCTGGACTATAAAAGGAAATGCACCACAGATTTCTGTGGTGCATTGTTATTATTAATCAGATATCACTCCGAGGAGGGCACGATGTAATACACTCTCTCGTCAGGTGTCGCAAAGTCCAGCTTATCACGGGCGATGTCCTCGATATACTGATCCATGTTGGCATCCTCACCGAGGTATCTTTCGATGGAAGCGTTTTCTTCCAGCACGTTATTTGTCTGAGTGACGAGCTCGTTATACTGAGCCTTGCTCTCGTTTATCTTCATGTTTGTAGATATTATGGAAAAAACGATAAACCCGATAAGAATGATCCCTGCGATATACGCAGACATCCTTACCAGACCGTTTCTCTTAGAGGGTTCCTTGACCTCTCCTGACACTAGCCTGAATGACATTATTTTCCCCACTTCTTTCCCCAGTATGTTTTTCTATATCATTACTACTATTATACAGCTTTTGATGCCTTGATTGCAATAGGGTAGAGGCACTTTTTTTCTTTCTTTTGAAAAAATCGGCGAATCGACCAAAATTAGCGGTCAGCTTATGTGCAAACGCTCCAATACTGCTTCCGACAATATGAAGCAGCTTTTTTATCAGCCTTCCGAAGGTATGCGCCCACAGCTTCCCTAAAGCAGCTTCTATTACAGAAGCAAGCCTACCGACGGTCTGGATATACGAGAAAACACCTGCGCCGAAGCCTAAGATAGTATAGATGCGCACGTAATTCCCGAGATAAAGCGACAGATTGAACACAAAGAAGCCTGCGCAGATGAAGAAGCACACATCGCACACGAATGTCACAGCCATTACGGGCAGTATCCGTCTTATAATGCGGAACAGCTCATACACGATACCGAATAAAGCTCCGCAGACAAAGGCTGTCATGAAGCAGTCGATTATACTGTAGCTCATGGCGGTCACCTGAAAATGCGGCGGAAAAGACCTGCATTGACATTGAAGCCTGTATAGCACAGGGAGCTTATCTCTCCCGTAACGAGCAGCTCTCCGCTGTCCGCCTGTAAATTGATGACATGCAGGTCGCTGCCTTTTATCACAAGCTCCCCGAGCACAGTTTCGACTACCACCTTTGATTCGGTGAAGCCGTCAATATCCTTTACGCCTGTGACCTTAAGCCTTTTTCTGTTTTCTATCAGTATGTTCTGCGGAATTACCGTATCTTTGTTATTCATAAGGATACCCCCTGCAAAGTATGTCCGTCTTTCCTTACATACTATTCGCAGGGGGGAGGGATTATTCCATCATACAACTTCATATAAGGCTGCTGCGTCCTCTTTCTTTGTGTATTCCTTGATGTCCAGAACACGCACCTTGAGCGGCTTTGTGCCGATATTGATCTCGATGATATCAGCGACCTTCACATCGTATGAAGCACGGGCGATCTTACCGTTTACAGTCACCTTTTCAGCGTCGCACGCTTCATTTGCAACTGTTCTTCTTTTAATGAGCCTTGAAACCTTAAGAAACTTATCTAATCTCATAATTAATCGATCTCTCCTAAATCAAAAGCGGCAGGCAAAACGCCCACCGCTGTTTTATCAGAACCAGTTTTGATTACTCGCCAACTGCATCCTTGAGAGCTCTGCCTGCCTTGAAAGCGGGAACCTTTGTTGCAGCGATCTCGATCTTTTCCTTTGTGCGGGGGTTGATACCTGTTCTAGCAGCACGGTCACGAACCTCGAATGTACCGAAGCCTACCAGCTGAATGGACTCACCCTTAGCGAGTGTCTCTGTGATTGTGTCGATCATGCCTGCAATAGCCTTCTCTGTGTCCTTCTTGGAAAGACCGGACTTAGAAGCTACCATTGTTACTAATTCTGCCTTTGTCATGATTTTAAACCTCCAAATTATTTCTTTATCTATCTAACGGTCATTGACCGCTGAATACATTATCCATCAACTCTTTCATCTCCGCATCAGTGCAGCTGTCAAGCGACAGACCCTTTGAAGATGCGGTCTTTTCAAGAGTACTAAACAACATTATAAACTTATTTATCGAATATGTCAAGGCTTTTTCGCCGTCTGTTTTCAAAATTCTGCTCAAATTGCAAAATTTTAACAGGATATCGCCCATTATCTGTTGATTCTGTGAAGCTTCACCGTCAAACTCCAGCTTTTTAAGGTCATCGCAGATGGACTTTACAGTATCTTGCGCATCGTTGATAGGAAGTCCTGCTCTTGACGCTCTCTTGCATACCTTCTCGCCACGAAGCAGGGCAGGGAAGTTCTTCGGAACACATTCCAGGGTTTCGGAATAGCTTTCCTGATTCTTCGATTCCTTTTTGAGCGCATCCCAGTTTTTAAGCACATCCTCACTGCCGTTGACTTTAACATCTCCAAATACATGGGGATGACGGAAAACGAGCTTCTGACAGATATCGTTGCAGACATCGTCAAATGTGAAATTACCTTCCTCACGCTCTATCTGGGAGTGAAAAACTATCTGCAGAAGCAGATCGCCAAGCTCCTCACGAAGCATTTCGGGGCTGTTGTTGTCGATACCCTCACATACCTCATAAGCTTCCTCGATAAGATCTGTTCTGATGCTTTCATGGGTCTGGACCTTGTCCCATGGACAGCCGTTTTCGGAGCGCAGCATCGCCATTATCTCCAGCAGGTCGTCAATATTATATCTTTCTTTAATTGTAAACACAAAATCAACTCCAAGCCTTTATACATGCGGTTTAAGCGCACCTTTAATATATTACCCTATTTTTCAGGATTTTGCAACCCCTTTTCTGATTTTTTTTGGTTTTTCCTGTTTTCTTATTGGCTTTGTACGAAAAAAACCTGTTAATATTAGTGATAATACATAAATAATTCCACCTGTTATCACCGAAAATGCGGTGCTCAACAGCCCGTTGCAATGCATACTGATTGCATCATAGCACATCCTCGCCGCAAAAGCGCAGACTGCTCCACCGATCATAGGACTGATTATACCTGACAGTATCCCGAAGCCGCTGATGTATCTTTTCAGCAGCAGAAGTCCCACCGCTGTCACCGCCGTGTAGCTTGTAGCAGTTGCGATGGCTGCTCCCGATATATTTATCTGCGGGATATTGATGAGCAGCGGATTCAGTATACTTTTCAGCGCAACAGCTCCGCACATGAGAAAAAGGGGAATATGCGCCTTGCCTATAGCCTGGAGGATGCCGCTGAAGCAGGACGCAGTTACCATCATCATGCCGAAGCTGCATAGTACTGTGAAAGCGTCAAGGCAGACGGATATCTCGGCTGTGCGGCTGCTGTAGAGGACTTTCAATATAGGCTCGGCAAGTGCCGCCGCACCGAAGCACGCAGGATAGCCTATCATCGCTGACGCTCTTATGAGAAAGCGGCTCTTGTTCCTTACTGCGGCAATATCCTTTTTCTCCCATGCATATGCTATCTCGGGCATGACCGTCCTTTCAGGCATCCCCGCAAACGACGGTATCAGCATGAACAACGACATGGCTATACCTGTGTAGCTTCCGTACATGAAATTTGCAATATCCTCGCTGCCGTGAAGTGTGCTCATCATTTCGGGGAAAGCTATGCAGAAATACTGCATATCGGTATCGAGCGCCCTGTTCAGCGAACGTGTGACTGTCATAAGGTCAACGAAGGAAAAGCAATTCATCACAAGTGCAAATGCGGCGACGGGAAAAAGCTCCTTTAAAAGATCGGCGGCGATAGTCCTGTACCTGTCGGCAGGTCTGTTTTCAGGCTTCATGCTGCTTACAGGGCACCTTCTGTCATGTATCACAAGTGCAATAAGACCGCAAAGCTCGCTCAGCGTGACCGAAAGTATAGCTGCTGCTGCGGCTACGGGCAATGAATCGCTGTATGCCTGTTCATACGAGGAGAAGCTCTGACCGAAGAAAAGCAGCTCGTTTTCAAAGCAGTATTTTGCATAGAAAACAGTTCCGTAAGCAAGCACAAGTCCTATGGCTGCCCGTGAAACGGCTTCGGTGATATTCGCAACAGCGGTAGGTATCACGTTATTGCAGCCCTCATAGTGCCCACGTATGACCGAGGCTGTGCAGCAGAAAAGCACGGCTGGAGCTATTGCGATGATCGCCGCTTTGCTTTCCCCGGAGCAGATTATATGCTCTGCGAAAACGCCTGACAGCATCCAGATAGCTATCATTCCTGCCGCACCCAGAAGTGTAAACAGCATCATCGCCGTCCGTTTCAGCTTAAGTGCATTTTTGGGTCTTTCAGCCGCAAGCTCACGTGCTATTGCACGCATTACAACAGTGGGAATACCTGCCGCTGTGACGGCGAAAACAGGCGAGTAGAGGCTGTACGCAGCTGAAAAATACCCCATGCCTGTACCGCCGAGTACATTTGCAAGAGGTATCTTGAAAACTGCTCCCACGATCTTTGTCACTGCCATTGCACCGAACAGCATTGCTGTATTTCTGATGAATCTTTTATCTGCCATAGTATACCTGTCCTTTCTGCAATAATTGTATTATGCAGGAAGGTATATTATGAATAACGTGTAACCGTTTCGTTGCAGCTTCATATAATGAACCAGCGCCACAGGGCGTTTCAGAGTATGAAAGGAGGACACGATGGGCAATACTTTTGAAAAGCGTGATATCCTGAAACATGTGGGATACGCATATGTTCCTGTCCAGAAGCTGGATAAGGTATATTCTCCTAAAAATGCACTTAAGGCAGGGACGATTTTCCCGGAGCTTAACATAACCATTGAGGAGTATGAGAGGGGGCTTTACAATGGGAAGTAACATGAACCCAAGACCTATGTCAGCCGTGCAGGGAAATCAGGGTACTGCTGCAAACTGCAATGAGCTGATGAATGCTATCATGGAGGCTGATTTCTTTGCGCTTGACCTGAAGCTGTACCTCAACACTCATCCTGACGATGAGCGTGCACTGGAGATGTTCAGGGAGGCATGCAGACAGCTTAGAGCCTGCAAGGCAGCCTTTGAGGAATGCTGCTACCCTCTGACCGCATGCAGTGCAGGACATGACGGCTGCTGGGACTGGCCCGAGGGCGTATGGCCCCCCAGAAGCCTGTAAGAGGAGGTGCTTGTTATGTTCATTTTTGAAAAAAGGACCCAGATACCCGTTTGCATCAAGAACAGAAACCCTAAGCTCGCAGGGATCATCCTTAGTCAGTATGGCGGACCCGACGGTGAATTGACTGCATCGCTTCGGTATCTGTCGCAGCGCTTTACCATGCCTGACAACATGGGAAAGGGGCTTCTTACAGATATAGGCACAGAAGAGCTTGCACATCTTGAGATAGTTGGCAGCATCGTCGGCCAGCTGACGGACGGTGAGGGCGCAAAGAGCTTTGACAGATACGGCAAGGGTGACTATTATGTAGACCACGCAAATGCAGTATTTCCTGTAAATGCAAGCGGAGTGCCGTTTACAGCTGCATATATGCAGGCAAAAGCTGATCCGATAGCTGATATTATGGAAGATCTTGCAGCAGAGCAGAAGGCAAGAGCTACCTATGATAATATCCTGCGGCTTTCTGATGACCCCGATGTAAATGCAGTGATAAGATTCCTTCGTGAGAGGGAAGTAGTCCATTTCCAGCGCTTCGGCGATGCGAACCATACTTATTTAAGCAGAGATATGTTATTAATAGAGATAATTA
>JAGAKC010000232.1 GCA_017848155.1 Oscillospiraceae bacterium
CGACAAGCGAACGTGCAAAAAAGGCACTTGAAGCTGAAAGACAGCGCCAGAAAGAAGAAGCTCTCGCTCGTGCAACAAGAAACAGACATATAACATCGGTAATACTTTTTGCGGTTGGTATATTTCTCACATTGTGTGCAGTTATTCCTGGAACACAGGGCGAGGGTTGGCATGGCCTGTTTGATTTCATGCATGGTATGTTCGGATATTCTTCGTATCTGGTGGGACCTGCTATGATCTACATAGCTGTCCTTCTTTCTGCCAATCGTCCTGCAAAAACCATACGTCACACTGTGATAGCTCTGGTGCTGCTCGTTCTGATGGTAAGCGCTGCGGTGCAGATACTCTCTGTGGGCGCACCGAAGTCCGAGGGCTTCTTTGATTTCTTCGGCGATCTTTATGTTGACGGTTATGAGTTCCGTGGCGGAGGCATTCTTGCTTTGATAGTGGGTGAGCCGCTGCTGCTGCTGGGTCAGGTGGGTGCAAGCATCATAATAATACTCCTTGCACTGGTGTATTTCCTTATCATCTCCAAGATCACAGTCGTTGATTTCGTTCACCGTCTTTCCGACCCTATCAAAAAGACAAAGGACAAGGCTGTGGAGCATCACAAGCGCCGTGCGGAGCAGCGTGCTCTTGCCGAGGAGGAGTTTGAGCGTCTTGAGCAGGAGCGACTGCTTGAGCAGGTGAACTCCGAGCTTGAGGAGGAAAACAATGTAAAACGTCTGCAGCGTATCGCAGATGATATTGCCGAGGATGTTAAGCTGGACATCACTCCCGATGCAACAGGAAAGAGCATAATACCCGAGGAGAAAAAGCCTGAGCCTCCCAATATCCTGCAGGAGCAGACCGAGGAGAGCAAGGAGTACATGCGTGCTCTTCAGGACTTTATAATGGACAAGAATAAGGCTGTGATAGAAGCTGATCACGAGCAGAAGAAAGACCCTCTCGAAGATGCTGACGGCGAGCTTGTGCCGATACTTGACGCGATAAACAAGTTCAACGCTGACACAGAGGAGCTGCTTACACCCGTAAAGAAGATAGTGGATGCTCCTGTAGAGGCTATATCCACATCTGATGAAGCGGAGCTGCCGTTTGACATTGACGATGTGGTACAGCAGGATCCGCCAAAGCCTATGTCAGGACCTATTCCTGTGCAGAAGTCTGTTCAGCCTGTCGTAAAGCCTTTTCAGCCTGTACAACCTGTACAGCCTGTACAGCCGATGAAGCCGTCTGCGTCGATAGTTGAAGCTGCTGCGCCCGTGAGGGCTGTAACGGGAAGCTCGCAGCAGGTGAAGCTTAGCGAGGTGTACACTCTTCCGCCTGTAACGCTTCTTAATCCTGTTGAGCATAAGCTCACACAGCAGGATGTAGATTCGGAGATAAAGAAGAACTCCCAGACGCTGGTGGATACCTTGAAGAGCTTTGGAGTACAGACAAAGATCGTTGGCGTGAGCCGTGGTCCCTCTGTAACGAGATATGAGCTTCAGCCTGCTCCCGGTGTGAAGATATCCAAGATAACAAACCTTGTGGATGATATTGCGCTGAATCTTGCCGCAGCAGGCGTCAGGATAGAAGCTCCCATCCCAAATAAGGCAGCTGTCGGTATCGAGGTCCCCAATAAGCAGAAGGACACTGTATTTTTCAGAGAGCTCGTAGATACGCCTGACTTCAAAAAGAGCTTTGACAAGAAGCTTGAAACTGTTCTCGGTAAGGATATCGGCGGTAATACCGTTACCTGTAACGTTGCAAAGATGCCGCATCTGCTTATTGCAGGTACGACAGGCTCGGGTAAGTCCGTCTGTGTAAACTCCATCATAATGAGCATACTCATGAAATCCACTCCCGAGGACGTGCGCCTTATAATGGTCGACCCCAAAAAGGTAGAGTTCATGATGTATAACGGAATACCTCATCTGCTGATACCTGTTGTGACTGACGCCAAAAAGGCGGCAGGTGCGCTTGCGTGGGCAGTGAACGAGATGCTCAACCGCTATAAGATGTTCTCTGAGAACAACGTGCGTGATTTCGGCGGTTATAACGAGCTTGCAAGCGATCCTGACAGCGGACTTAAGAAGATGTCGCATATCGTCATCTTTATCGACGAGCTTGCCGACCTGATGATGGCGTCCCCTAAGGATGTCGAGGACAGCATAGTAAGACTTGCACAGATGGCACGTGCCGCAGGTATGCACCTTGTAATTGCAACACAGCGTCCCACCGTCAACGTAGTTACAGGTCTTATCAAGGCAAACATCCCCAGCCGTATCGCCCTGATGGTAGCGTCCCAGATGGACAGCCGAGTTATCCTTGATTCGGGCGGAGCAGAAAAGCTGCTTGGAAACGGCGATATGCTGTATATGCCTGTTGGTATGCCAAAGCCTGTCAGAGTTCAGGGATGCTTTGTGTCGGATAAGGAAGTCGAAAGGATCGTAGAGTTCATCAAGCAGACCTTTGCGGCTGAATACGATGAAAGCATCATGGAGGAGATCGAACGTCAGACGGAGATGGTCAATTCCGCTGACGGAAAGGGTGGCTCGACGGGCGTTGACGGCGATATCGACGATACGGACGAGAAGCTTGAGGAGGCTATCGGACTTGTTGTTGAAGCAGGTGTTGCAAGCACATCGTCGCTCCAGCGTGCGCTGAAGCTCGGTTATGGACGAGCTGCAAGGCTTATTGACACAATGGAGAAGATGGGCGTCGTCGGACCGTTTGAGGGCAGCAAGCCTCGTCAGGTGCTGATGACAAAGCAGGAGTGGTACGAAAGAAAGCTCCAGCAGAAGTAAAATATATTCAGTGGCGGCAGTTTGCCGCCATTGTCATGATAATATCGGAGGACATACTATGCCTTTTTTACCCGTATCACGGCAGGATATGAACGATCGTGGTATTGAACAGCTTGATTTTATCTACGTGACAGGCGATGCATATATCGACCATCCTACATTCGGAATTGCGATAATATCCAGAATGATAGAAGCGGCAGGTTTTACAGTCGGAATGATAGCGCAGCCTGTGACCGATGAGGATTACCGCAGGCTCGGAGCGCCACGCTATGCGTTCATGGTGTCGGGCGGAAATATCGACAGCATGGTGTCAAACTATACGGTCGCACTGAAAAAACGCAACGATGACGCTTATTCCGCAGGCGGTATCGGCGGCAGACGTCCCGACCGTGCACTGACGGTATATTGCCGCAGATTGAAGCAGCTTTTCCCCGATGTGGAGATAGGAGTCGGCGGTCTTGAAGCCTCTCTGCGGCGTTTTGCCCACTATGACTACTGGAGCGACAGCGTTATGCCGTCTGTGCTTGTGGATTGCGGTGCGGACCTGCTGATGTACGGCATGGGCGAGGTAACTATATCCGAGATACTGAATAACATAAAAGCAGGCATGAAGCTTTCAGAAATGCACGACCTGCGTGGTACATGCTACCTTACAAGACCCGAGAATACACCGATAGGCGCTGTGCAGTGCGACAGCTATGAGATAGTAAGCACCAACAAAAAGGCATACGCAAAGGCTTGCAGGAAGCAGTATGACGAGCAGGACGAGGTGTACGGCAGGACGATAGTGCAACGTCACGGAAATATGATGCTTGTGCAGAATCCGCCGCAGAGAAGCGTTACACAGACCGAGTTTGACCGCACCTATGAGCTTCCGTATATGCGTGCATACCACCCTATGTATGAGAAGATGGGCGGAGTGCCTGCGATACAGGAGATAGAGTTTTCCATAACGCATAACCGTGGCTGCTTCGGCTTCTGTAACTTCTGTTCCATTGCGCTGCATCAGGGCAGA
>JAGAKC010000233.1 GCA_017848155.1 Oscillospiraceae bacterium
AACAAAGGTACTCGCTGATTCTCTCAGCGTGACTATTACTGAGCTTAACAAGTACATATCCGATATCAGAAGAGTGCTTTCCGATATTGCAGCAGGCAATCTGACCGCAAGCTCGAATATCGAGTACCGTGGCGATTTTGCTGCAATTGGCACTTCACTTCAGGACATAACCAAGTCACTGAATGAATCCTTCTCGGCAGTTAAAGACAGCGTAGGCAGCATCAGCAGCGGTGCTGCGCAGGTCGCACAAAGCTCGCATGACCTGTCCGACAACGCAGTAAAGCAGGCTGCGGCTGTAGAAGAGATCATCACAACCATAGGCGGCATTACCGAAAAGGCAAACTCCACAGCGCAGGTGTCCGAGAAGGTGCTTACTCTCACCAACGAAGCTAATGAGAACGCACACCGTGGTGCGGATATGATGAAGGATCTGCTTCAGGCGATCGAAAATATCAAGGAAAAGTCCGACGGTATCAGTGCTATCATCAAGACTATCGATAATATCGCATTCCAGACCAACATACTTGCCCTTAACGCTTCTATTGAAGCTGCAAGAGCAGGTGAGGCAGGCCGTGGCTTCTCCGTTGTAGCGGAGGAGGTAGGAAGTCTTGCGAGCATGTCCGCCGAAGCTGTAAAGCAGACAACGGTGCTTATTAAGGATTCTATCGCGGCTGTCGATCAGGGAACCGCTATTGCGGACAGGGCAGAAAGCTCTATCCGCAGTATAGCTGCCGATGTGAACGAGGTAGCGAACTACATGAACGACATCGTTTCCGCTGCAAATGAGCAGAATGCCGCTGTTGAGCAGGTCACCGCAGGCATCAGCAACATCGATGCCGGCATGCAGCTTACCACTTCCACCGCTGAGCAGTCTGCGGCTTCAAGCGAGCAGCTGTCAGGACTTGCTGTATCTCTTGCAGGCAAGGTAGACCGTTTCAGGACGGAATGATAAAATAATTTTGCTCCGCTGTCGGAAATACTGACGGCGGAGCGATTTTTTGAAACCATTTAGAAAAAAAGTCGGTATATATGTCAGAGGGGTCATAACGACTTTCGGAAATGGAGGTTTTGATATGAATGACAGTGACATAGTTGCGCTGTACTGGTCGAGGGACGAAGCTGCTGTACGTGAAACGCAGCAGAAATATCAGGGATACCTTATGAAGATAGCCTGCAATATCCTTTACAACAGGGAGGACGGGCAGGAGGCGGTGAATGATACCTACATGAAGGCATGGAATGCCATGCCGCCGCACAAGCCAGACCTGCTTTCGGTGTTTCTCGGCAGGATAACACGGCAGCTGTCCATTGACAGATGGCGTGGAATGACCCGTGAGAAGCGTGGCGGAGGAGAGTTCAGTCTGTCGCTGGACGAGCTTTCGGATGTCGTCAGCGGACAGGATGATGCGGAGAGGAGCTTTGAAATGTCGCAGCTGTCCGAGTGCATCGGTACATATCTGCGTGGAATATCTGCGGAAAAGCGTGATGTATTCCTGTGGCGTTACTACTTCTGCGACCCGATACGGGATATCGCAGCTCGCCGTGGTGAAAGCGAAGCCAAGATAAAAAGCATGCTCTTCCGTGTGCGTGAGGGACTTAAGCAGCATCTTGAAAAGGAGGGATTCGCACTATGAGAGAGGATGAATTCAGCGAGGCTATGGGCGGCATAGACGAGGAGCTTATAGCTGCCGCAGAAAAAAGCAGGGAGCAGCAGAAAAAGCGCAGCAAGGCTCCGCTGTGGATAGGTGTGTGCTCTGTTGCTGCATGTGCTGTGATAGCGTCAGCGGTGCTGCTTGGTATGGGCAAAGATAATCCGCCGATATCAACTGACAGCAGTAATGTACACAGGCTTGCGCAGGCTGTGTATCCCGAAATGCCGAAATTCAATGTACCGTACAGCACGGGTATCGGCTCGTGCACCGAGGAGGATGAGGCGCAGGGCAGGGAGTGGAGCCGTTACAAGATAGATGTGGAGAAGATGGCGGCAGGCAGGACGGAGAGTGCGAGGAATTTCCTTGATGACAGCATGAAGCTGTTTCTGTCGGACGCTGACGGGAAAAATGCGGTATTCTCTCCGATAAATACGTACATGGCGCTTGCTGTTGCGGCGGAAACTGCCGAAGGAAGCGGCCGTCAGCAGATACTGGACGCTCTCGGCGCAGGCAGCATCGAGGAGCTTCGTGACAGCGCAGGGCGGCTCTGGAGCTATGCCTACAGCGATGACGGGCTGACGACCTGTGTTCTTGGAAACTCATTGTGGCTCAGGGATGACAGTGAATATGACGCTGATACTCTGCAAAGGCTTGCGGACAGCTACTATGCTTCGTCATTTTCAGGCAAGATGGGAAGCGAGGAGTATGACAGCGAGCTTAGAGAATGGCTGAACGAGCAGACGGGCGGCTTCCTGACAGGCTATACCGATGATGTAAGGCTGTCACCCGAAACGGTGCTGGGACTTTATTCCACAGTGTATTTCAGCGCACAGTGGGACGACAGATTCCGTGAGGAGAACAATACACAGGGCGTGTTCCATTCTCCTGACGGGGATGTGCAGGCAGAGTTCATGAACTGGACAGATGTGTCTATGAGCTACTTCTGGGGCAAGGATTTCGCCGCAATAGCTCTGCATTTCGAGGACGACGGCATGATGTGGCTCGTGCTCCCTGACGAGGACGTGACGGCGGAAGAGCTTGCACAGGACAGCGAGCTTTACGGTCTTCTGCATGACGGGTATGAGTGGGAGGATCGTTCCTATCCCGAGGTAACACTCAGCATACCGAAGTTCGATGTTTCGGCTAAGACTGAGCTTAAGCAGGGACTTCAGCAGCTGGGGATAACTGACATATTCGACTCTGAAAGGGCAGACTTCACGCCGCTGTCAGAGGAGCTTGACGGAGCTGCCGTAGGAAGCATCGACCAGTCAGCACGTGTTATGATAGACGAGGACGGCTGCACTGCGGCTTCTTATGTGGAGATAGAGTATGTGGGTGCTGCACCGCCTGACGATAAGGTGGAATTTATCCTTGACAGACCGTTCCTTTTCTTTATCACAGACGACAGCAACGATGTGTACATGCCACTTTTCGGCGGAGTGGTGAACCATCCGTAAATAATTAAACCGCAGAGTATTAAGCTCTGCGGTCTTTCTTTATACTGTGCTGAATTTTTTTCTGTAGAAATAGATACCGAAGCCGAGTCCCGTAAGTCCGCCGACGATGTGCGCCATCTGGGAGATGCCGTCCTGTACGGAGAGTGCGTTTACTATCTCACGTCCGAGGTACATAGCGGCAACGATGATGAGGGTCAGGGGTATCTTTCCCTTCTGCATGTTTGTGAATGCGCTGAGGATTATCAGCATGAACACCACTCCGCTTGCGCCGATGATGCCGTTTGAGAAGAAGATACCGTTTACGATTGCGGTGATGAGCGCATTTGCGGCTATCATGATGACGAGATTTCCGCTGCCGTAGCGCTCCTCCACTACGGGTCCCACCAGCATCAGGAGTATCATGTTATTGAAAAGGTGCGACCAGTCGCCGTGTCCCAGCACATGCGTGAATGCGCGGATATAGGTCATCGGGTCAAGCAGGCTCGGATGTCCGTAGCACACCATTACATGTGTATTGAGCCATCCTGCCGTAAGGTAGTTTATACCCAGTATCACAACACATATCACTGCATAGGTGAGTATCACGGGTGAGTTATAATGCAGCTTTCCGAGTCCGTCTTTTACGTTCATGGTGAAAGCTCCTTTCATTCTTTTTTTTAATTTTATCACAGGGAAGATATATTGTCAAGCGAAGTTTTGTATTGCATTTGTGATGGGATTATGATAAAATCTATTTAGCAATGTAACCTTTTTTGTTCAGTATAAGTCATATATATCGAGGAGGGGTAATTATGGATGATTCAAAAATAATAGAGTTATTCTTTGAGCGCTCCGAGGATGCACTGTCAGAAACAAAGACGAAGTACGGCAGGCTCTGCGAGAAGATAGCATATGGAATACTGAACAACAATGAAGATACCGAGGAATGCGTCAGCAGCTCCTACATGAAGCTGTGGGGCGCGATTCCGCCGAAAAGACCGCAGTCGCTGTGCGGCTATCTCTGCATGATAGTGAGGAATACCGCACTGACCGCCGCAAGGAAGCTCGGCTGCCACAGCTTTCAGGAGCAGTACGACGAGCTTTCCGAGGTGATAGCCGACGTGCATACTGTTGAGAGCCGCTTTGACAGCCACCGCACAGGTGAGCTTATCAACGAATATCTCGGCTCTGTCAGCGGAAAGAGCCGCCGTGTATTCGTGTCACGATACTATTTCAACATGTCGGTGAGCGAGATAGCACAGGGACTTTCCATGGGTGAGGGTGCAGTAAAGACGCAGCTTTCACGTACAAGAGCGGGTCTTAAAAAGTATCTTCAGGAAAGGGGAGTTGAGGTATGAAACGATTCTGGGATGAAGCACTGGACAATATCGATGAGAAGTACATAAATGAAACTGCGCAGGCGCTTGCACGGTCGGAAAACGACACCGAGGAGATACACAGCCCGATAGCGATGAAGCCTGCACCTGCTCCGAAAAAGAGCAGAAAGGGTCTGTTTATCGGGATAGGCTCTGCGGCGGCAGTGGTGGCGCTGGGCATTATCGGCGGAAAAATACTTATCGACCGTGGTATACTGCCCATTGCCCCTGTTACCAGCGGCATTTCGTCTGATACGTCGTTTACAGGAGATATCGTTACCGATGACAATGGCAACATCGTTTACAGCGAGGACTTTGTCGAGG
>JAGAKC010000026.1 GCA_017848155.1 Oscillospiraceae bacterium
GAATGCGAAATGCTCCTCCTCCGTCGGCACAGCCATAACGGCTGACGCAGTATCGTGTGAGCAGCATGCGATAACGGGCACAGGCTCTATCCTGAATTCCTCGCAAAGCTCCTGCTTAAGCACTCCGTAAACGTCGCCGGGCTGTATCAGCGGACAGAATATGCGCTTCGGCAGTCCCAGGTCC
The DNA here is from genome assembly GCA_017848155.1 of Oscillospiraceae bacterium. Lineage (GTDB taxonomy): Bacteria > Bacillota > Clostridia > Oscillospirales > Ruminococcaceae > CAG-115. The sequence continues at coordinate 185 of JAGAKC010000026.1, forward strand.
TCTATCAGCTTGATATTCCAGCCTTTGGCCTTCTGGTCTATCAGCTGCGAGGTGGTGGCTTCGGTAAACTCTGCCCTTGCCTTTCCCGTCAGCAGATATGCAAACAGGTCGGGCATCATCAGCATCTTTTCCGCACGGAAAAGTCCGTTGCTGTCGTGGTGGGCGAGATGATACAGCTGGAATATCGTGTTGATGTTCATCGGCTGTATTCCGCTCTGCATATACAGCTCCTCGGGGGAGAATCTCTGATATACCTCCTCGGGCATGCCGTTTGTACGCTCGTCACGGTAGTGCACGGGCTTCTCCAGCAGCTCGCCGTTTTTGTCCAGAAGTCCGAAATCAACGCCCCATGTGTCGATACTGATGGCGTCGAAGCCGCCGTTGAAAACGCCGAAGCTGATGCCTATCTTCATCTGCTCCCACAGCTCGTCGATATCCCAGCGCAGGTGTCCGCCCTCTGTCACGGGATTGTTGGGGAAGCGGTGTATCTCCTCAAGGGACAGCGCGCCGTCCTCGTACTTACAAAGCATGGCACGTGCGCTTGAAGCGCCGAAATCAAATACAAGTATGCGTTTTGACATAGTGATTTCCTTTCGGTGTAGGTGTTATCGGTACCGACCGCAGGAGCGGCATTCTCCGCTCTCGCTGCCGTTGACATAGCCGCAGGCGGTGCATTCCCACCTGCTTTTGTCGGGTATATGCTGACGTGCACGCTCTACCTTTCGTCTGCTGTCAGCGGACTTTCCCTCTGCTTTCTTTATTATGTTGCCCGTCTGTACGACAAGGTACAGTATCGCCGCACCTGCAACGATGTTAAGGTGCAGGGAGGCAACGAAAAAGCTTATTTCGGAATAAAACAGCATGTACGGGAGCGCCCATTCCTTTTTCAGAAGCACCAGCAGGCAGGGGATAAGTCCCACAGCCTGTATGACCGCCATTATCGTAAGCACGGTCTTCATCCTGAGCCGATCGCCGCCCATCATAGTCCATCCTGCGGCGATCATCACAAAGCATACTATCACGTCTATCAATATGACGGCAATATGCAGAAGTGCACAGAAGCGCAGCTCGGTCTTTTCCTTTCTGGTAAAGGTATCGTCCTTAAGTACCTTTTCAAAAAGTCCTATGGCGGTGGTCTTTTCGCCGCATTCGCCGCAGCGTGAGGCATCGCTTCTGTTCAGCCGTGAAAAGCATAATGAGCAGTAGTTGTACGGTCTTTTGAACATTTTACACCTCCGCTGACGCTCATGGGGCGTCAATATAATACGATCAGTGATACTTTCTGTAGCCGGGGTGGCGGATGGGGAAGCTCTTACCGATCTCGCAGCACTCCTCTATCTTGTCCATGGGAAGATCCTGAGCGCCGCCCAGCTGTCTTGCAACAAGGCTCACCTTTGCGAAGTGCTCCAGTGTTTCCATGCGGTAGTATGCCTGTGTGATGTCGATACCAACGGTCAGTGCGCCGTGGTTCTCCATAAGTATAGAGTCGTGGTTCTCGAGGTAGGGCAGTATCTTGTCCGCAACTCCCTGTGAGCCGGGGGTGTCATAGGGTGCGATCGGTACGCAGCCGAGGAAGATTATCGCCTCGGGCATGGTGTAGTCGTCAAGCGGAATGTGAGCGATAGCAAAGCCTGTTGCTGTCGGGGGGTGAGCATGAACCACTGCGTTCACCTCGGGACGAGCCTCATAGCAGCGCAGGTGCACCTTGAATTCCGATGTGGGCTTGTAGCCGGGAAGCGCCGCAGGCTCTACCACCTCGTTGTTTGCGTTCATCTTCACGATCATCTCGGGCGTAAGGCTTGCCTTGCTGGTGCCTGTGGGAGTTACAAGAAAGTTTCCATCGGGCAGTCTTACTGAAATGTTGCCGTCGTTTGCTGCTACAAAGCCGAGCTGCCACAGCTTGTGCGCTACGTCGCAGATCGCCTGTGCCTGCTGATATTCGAGTTCTGTCATATGTTCTTTTTCCTTCCGGTTTCATGATTTTATGTGCCGTTATCGACACTTATACTATATTTTATCATTAATTACGCAAAAAGTAAAGCATATCTTATCGGTTTTTAATTGTGCAATATCCACAAATTTGACCCGTTCAATTCTCAATGCGTATTGCCCTTCAATAACTTGTAAAAAAAGTTTTTTTGTTGTATAATATTTACGATAGACTGTAATTGGGGTAGTATACCCTTTTTCAGGAAATGCGGCTCACCGCCGCAGCCGATACGCCCTGTTACAGCTGACCAAACCGGATATAACGGAGGTGCGCTCAGTGAGTGAAAATAGCTTAAAATGGATCCCCCTCGGCGGTATGGACCTTTCGGCAGAGAATCTTGCCCCTGCGGAAAAGCTGCGCAGATTCGGATTTGCGCTGATGGCAGGCGAGTTCGGCTCGGAAAAGCTGACCAAGGCGGGACTGTGCATTTATGATGTCATGGCAGAAAAGGAGAACCCCAATATCCTGCTGATAACCTCGAATTCCGAGCTTTACGGCTGGTACAGGATACTCATGACGGGTATCGGTGCGGATTTCAAGGTGATAACAGGCGTATCCAATGCCGTGGTATTCTTCTCAAAGGATTGTCCCAACCTGTTCCTTATGTCCTCTGACGCGCTTGCAAAGCAGGGCGGTCTTAAGACAAAGGTCGGCTCGGATTTCGTATGGGATCTTATCGTTATCGACGAGGAGCAGTCCAGCACTGTTCCTGCTTATAACTATTATAAAGAACAGCTTCCGTGGAAGAGTGAGAAGCTGCTCATCTCGGCTCCCTTCCCCGCAAAGAAGGACGAGGACAAGGCTGCGCTGACGGAGCTTATAAAGTCCGTACTGTCCGATCAGGCGCTCGCTGCCGCTGCTGACGATATGGAGCTTGGCACGGCCTGCGCAAAGCTTGACGCCGACCAGCCTGTTATGAGATATTTCGACAGACGTGTTTATGACGAGAGCCTTAAACGCAACGTGGAGTTCATAAGCTACGGTTTCCCGGACAGCGACCTCAACGGTCTGCGCCGCAGGATGGACCTGCGCTCGGGCATGCCCGTTTACAAGTACGGCGGAAACATCTTCGAGGAATACGACTGCGATATGTACAAGAATACATATCAGAAGCCGTCCTACACCCGTCCCGATGTTGAGGAGCTGAGAGGCTTCGACAAGAAGCTGGACAGCTTTATCGGGCTGCTGGATGAGATACTCGCAGACGACAGGAAGCGTGCTATAGTTTACTGCTGCGAAAAGAACACGATGGATTACCTCAGAAAGGTGATATCCTGCCTCTACAAGGGTCAGAACATCGTGAAGATGGCAAAGGGCGAGCTTTTCAGCAATGAGGATATCCTCAGAAAGCTGCGTGTGGACGACTCCACCGTTTACCCGAGGATAGTTCTCGGTACAGATAATCTCGGCGCTGTCGGTGACGCACTTGACAGGATAGATGTTATAATCAATTACGAGCTTCCGTCCTCTGCGGCGCTGCTTGAAAGACGTATGACACGTCATGGCAGAAAGGGCGAGGCGGAGAGAAGGTTCGTGATATTCCGTGATACGAACAGGCTGTTTGACGCAAGGATGCTTGATAAGGTGCTGTACGGCGGCATTTCCTCAGGCTTCTGCAGAGATATCCCGTCACGCAATATCCTGCTTGATATCGACGACAAGGGCGAGTCCCTCTGTGCGGTGTTCGATGACCTGAAATATGTTTCGGGCTATGCGAGAGAGGTGGACAGCTGCTTCGATCTTATAAAGAAGTTCAAGGGCGACTACGCTTTCTTCGGCACGGAAAAGATAAGCAATGCAAAGCAGCTTGCGGAATTTGCCGACAGGATGCTTGAGAAGATATGCAGGGTATTCGGCATCACGAAGGACGCTTCCCACGATGATATAGAGCTTGCTGCGATGGAGCTTTCGGGACTTTGCGTTATGAAGGACGGCAAGCTTGAAAAGGTATCCGCAGCGGAGCTTTCCGCAATGGCTGCAAGCTTTGACGATGAGAGCTGGAAGTCGATGTCCTTTGCAAGCGAGGCTGTGAACGGTCTTGCCGACGCAAAGAAGCATATCGACGAGCTGCACAGCGGCGACAACTTCCACCTGATGATAAAGAACGAGCTTTCCGAGCTTGGCGACATCATCCAGTACTCGGTGCTTTTCGGCATCTGGAGATACAGGGTGCGTGAGCAGGATTCCGACAGGTCGTTCAGGGACTACATCAAGATATACAACGACGGCATCTGATGCGCAGCAGGAATGCTGCGGTGATATAAAGGATATCCCGACCGCACGGGGATGTCCGAAATCTCATACAGTGCGGAGAAACGGGGCGTATTTATGAGCGAAAGCTATGAAGTTGTTGAAAAGCTCCTTGGCGACTTTTTCGAGCGACACACTGCCGGCGACAAAGCAGGTATGTCAGAGGTGCTCCAGAAGCTGCAGATGATGCTGTACTCGGGCGACGTGGACAGCACTCCCTTCAAGGACTACTTCAACAGCATGTATACAGGTAGAAGCGCAATAAACGTTACGGGCATGATGCAGGACTATCCCCGCGAATCCATCATCCGTGAGCTGCTCCAGAACGTTTTTGGCTGTGACTACGAGGAGAACGACATCAAGGTAATGATCGAGTTCCTTGATGAGGGTCAGGTTAAGCTGACTTATAATGAGACGGGATTCAGCCTGGAGCAGGTGTTCTACTACCTCTCTGTCGGCAGAAACGAGGGCATCGCCGAGCGTGAGGGTCGTTTCGGTCTTGGTGCGAAGAGCGTATTTGCGAATGTTGACTGGTTCAAGATGCGTTCAAACAACTACTCCCTGCGTGTAGTCAATGACGGCGGCACACTGAAGGTGCGTGAGCTGGAGCTTAACGGTCCCAAGTTCAACCACACCGAGATCGTGTTCGGTCTTGACGATGAGGGTCAGAAGAAGCTGCACCACAACCTTGTTACCATGACGTCCGAAAAGGGCGACTACATGAACATGGTGGATCTGTGCTTTGCGTTCATCAGAAAGAAGCACCTCAAGGCGACCGATACGCAGGAAACTCCCTCCCGTACCTTCAATATCGCTATCATATCCTTCGGCAAGCCCGAGGTGGTATACAAGATACAGGAATTCCGCAGGGATGAGAACGACCTGCCCAAGGTGCGTTTCTTTGAAAACGGAAAGAGCGTTGCGGACTTCATACATATGGAGAACGACGGCTTCGTTTACCTCATCCCGTTTGCCATCTCCGGCGCAAAGCGTGAGGCTGCAAGGGTGCTCATGCAGAAGTACAACTACTTCTCCACGTTTGAGCTGACAGGTCTTGTCAAGGCTAACAGACAGGCATTCCTGCAGGAGCAGCTTTCTGCGTTCTTTGTAAGCGTGCCCAACAAGTACATCACAAACAACCGTGCAGGTATCCGCCACGACAGCGTGGAGGAGGTTTCTGCGGAGATCGAAAAGGACATCGTTGACATCGTTGAGCGCTACAAGAAGCTGTTCGTACTGGAGCTTGTCCAGCGCCCCGACAATGCAGAGCGCTACATGCTGCGCCCCAGACAGTATGTTTTTGAGTTCTTCTACAACTATATAAACACAAGTACTCTCGTAAAGGGTCTTAAGGAGAAGTTCTGCGACAACATCTCCGTGAAGATACCCGACGTGGAGGAGCCTGTTACCTTTACGGAGATAAAGCAGAACGGCTTCTTTACAGAGCACAGCGGTATTCCAAAGGAGGAGCACGAGGACGGCTCCGCCATGCAGCTGCTGTACAACGACCTTGACCAGATGGAGAACTGGTTCAAGGGCGAGGAGAACCATGTTCTTTTTGCAAAGTACAACTGGCATGAGCAGGCTACCGACGAGAGCGGAAGCGAGTTCGTATATGCATTCCACGAGGATGACAAGGTGTATCTTATGTCCTCCGACGGAAACAGGCAGATACGTGACTACGGTCTGTCCGATGGCTTCAGGAGCATCATCAGCCTTAAGCTGAACAACTGCGTCATCGACGGCGCTGTTGCGGATGAAAATGCGCTGGCAGAAGCGTTCGAGGTCATCGACGAGATGTTCGGTGAGGCTTACCGCATCTCCATGAAGTACTTCCAGTTCGTGATCACATCGGGCGCTACCACCATCCAGTTCGAGGTGTCCAAGATCAATATCGGCAATCTCAAGAAGGCGATGGACGTTATCAATGCCCATGAGATGCGCTTTGAGAACCACCAGGTATACAACTCCGTCATCACGCTGATAATGAACTCGTTCACGAACGGCAAGGAAACTCTTGAGTTCCTGCGTGAGATAAAGAGTCAGGGCGGCGATGTTTCGCTGACTCTCGATATCAACAAGCGCTACCGCTTTGCGTCCTACGGAAAGCAGTTCATGATACCGCCGAACGTTACCAATGCTGATCTGCTGGAGATCATCGGCGATGTTTACACGCTTATCGACAGCGGAATGTTCAACAACCGTGTGTTCGACTTCCCGTACTCTCCCGCAAGATACAGCTTTGACGGCGAGGAGATACTTACGGCGCTTCCGTCCTGCGGCAATGCGGCAAATATCGAGGACGTCATCTCCAAGATATATGTGTGCGACCTTGCGCTTGACAAGATAGCGCTTATCGACGCAAACAACAAGATCATCAGGATCATTGATACAGCAGAGCCTATCGCTGACGCTGACAAGCAGAAGACCGAAAAGTACATCGTACTGCGTGAGGGTCTTGCAAAGCCTGTTTTTGCGAGGTTCGTAGAGTTCATCCTGACAGGCAGCGTTACAGGTGCGCTCACTGCGCTGTACTCCAGCACAGAGGAGCCGAATCAGGTGCTGCTTGACCAGATACCCTACTACTACAAGCCTGTTCCCACCATCCGCAAGGACGAGTTCTCGTTCCTCCGTTCCGAGGTGCGCCGTATCGCTCCCATCAAGAACCCGAGGATATACAAGAACTACTTTGCACGTGACATCAACGCAAAGCTGTACGGCTACGGCGGAGTTTGCACCTGCTGCGGA